>JBEKKG010001112.1:0-2667 GCA_050010835.1 Planctomycetota bacterium | reverse complement strand
GGCATCCTGCATGATATCGGCAAAATCGGCATCCAGGACTCCATCCTCAGGAAACCCGGGCCGCTGAGCAAACCCGAGCGGGAGATCATCGAACGGCACCCCGCCATTGCCAGCCTGATACTGGGCCCCATCGAACAGTTGCAGAGCGCCGTCGGCTACGTCAAGCATCACCACGAACGCTTCGACGGCACGGGCTATCCCGAGGGGCTGGCGGGCAACCAGATTCCTTTTGGCGCGCGGATCATCCACGCCGCGGAAGCATTCGATGCGATGGTGGGAAAACGCGCCTATAGCGCGCCCAAGTCCCCTGCTCAGGCACTGCAGGAACTGCGGCGCTGTGCGGGCACCCAATTCGATCCCCAGGTGGTGAATTCCCTGGCGGTCGTCCTGCAGCGTGACGGCAGTCTCGCCAAGCCCTCGGGGGCCTCACAACTGGACCTGCCGACAGTGCTGGAAGACCTGACGGCCCAGGTGGCGCTCTGATTGCCGCATTATTCACCGCAGAGACGCGGAGGGCGCAGAGAACAGCAGGGGAGTTGGGTTTAGTGGACATGAGGTTCAGTAGTTCACTCCGCGTCCTCTGCGCCTCTGCGGTGAATAGTTCAGGTTAGGAGCCACAGCACCATGACGATCAAGCGCCCGGATGAGCTGCGCCCCGTGAGTATCCAGCCGGGCTTCATGCCCTATGCGGAAGGCTCCGCTCTGGTCTCTTGCGGCCATACCAAGGTCATCTGCACGGCCTCCGTGGAAGACACGGTCCCGCCCTTCCTCGTCGGCAAGGGTACGGGCTGGCTGACCGCGGAATACGCCATGTTGCCGCGCAGCACGCTGACGCGCAAACCGCGCGACGGCGCACGCGGCAAACCCGACGGCCGCAGTGTGGAAATCCAGCGCCTGATTGGCCGCGCCCTGCGGCCCACCGTGAACCTGAAGAAGCTCGGCGAACGCACGCTCCTCCTGGACTGCGACGTGCTCCAAGCCGATGGCGGCACGCGCACCGCTTCCATTACCGGCGCTATGGTCGCCGTGGCGCAGGCGCTGAGCACGCTGAAATCTCGGGGGCTGAACACCACCGGTCTGCTCGGCTCTTTCGTCGCGGCCGTCAGCGCCGGCATTGTCAACGGGGCGCCCACCTTGGACCTCTGCTACCAGGAGGATGTCGCGGCCGCGGTGGACTGCAACGTGGCCATGACCGAGGAAGGCTGCTTTATCGAAATCCAGGCTACGGCCGAGCACGGCCCCTTCCAGCGTGCGGACTTCGACCAGTTGCTCAATCTGGCCGCCGCAGGCATCCGCCAGTTGATTGACTTGCAGAAGAAGGCACTGGGGCCGGAGATACTGGGGCTGCTGGGCAGGTGAATATGCCATCCCCTGAAACGGAAGCAGACAACCAGATGACGGCATCTGGTGGCCCAAGATTCGGGTTGAACTTCCTGACAAAGGTGAGAAAGCACATTGACCAGGTGCGCCGTCGCGTTCCCGGCAAGATTGAGCGAATTCCGAAGCCTGAGAGGGGCGGCGCGCAGCAGATCAGCGAAATAATAGCCGGCCGCGTCAAGAAAGGCGGCGGGAGGTTCACGACATTTGCCGGCAAGCGTGCTATAGTGTATGCAGATGGAGGCGTGAGTTATGTTTTCCGGGAAAATGGGGAGTTCTGGACGATTCTGAGGAATTGAAAATGACTGGGCATCCTGGTGATTGGCGAGCGTCACGTTGGCATCCCGACTTCGGCGATCCGGAAGTTGAATTGCGTCTCCTGCGCGCCTTCGCGATGCAATTTCTGAAATGCTTTCCCGATGGCGGCGTTGAACTGATTCACGTCGAGGAAGGCTATATGCATGTGGACTTGTTTCTGGCTGGCCATCCGATAGGCGAAGTCCACATTGTGGAACGAGGCGCAGGAAAGCCGGGGCGGTGGTATGGGCTGTTCCTTTCCGGGGGCAAACAGGCAGAGAAATACTTCAGCTCCGCCAAGGAAGGGGTGGACTTCATTGCCTCCGCCAGCCGTAAGAGACGCGGTAATGGACGAGCGCGCAAGACAGCAGCTCAAGCACCGCCAACCAACGCAGGGATTCCAGAGGTCGGCGAGCTCATCGCGAAGCTTGTCAAGGAGCAGGTCAGGGCGACGCTGGACAAGGTCATCGCCGATCAGCGCTCGGCCCAGAGACGCTAAGCGCAGACGGTAAACAGGACTCGGCCTTGGCAAGAGGCCTGGAATGTGGTCGCAATCAACCGCATGAATCGCATCCTCGTTCTCGGCACGAACAACCCACACAAGGTCCAGGAGATCGCGCCGCTCCTGGCGGGCTTGCCCATCACCCTGCGGGCCGCCGGCGAGTACGGCCACTTCCAGCCCGAAGAAGACGGCAACACCGCGGAAGAGAACGCGCTCATCAAGGCCCGCACGGCGCTGGAGTTGAGCGGCGAATGGTCCCTCGCCGACGACACCGGCCTGGACATCCGCGCTTTGGGCGGCAGGCCCGGCATTCACGCCGCGCGCTACGCCGGCCCGCAGTGCAACTTCGACGACAACATCCGCAAGGTGCTCAGTGAAATGGCCCAGGTGCCCGATGCAGAACGCCAGGCCGCGTTTTTCTGCGTCATTGCGCTGTGCCGGCCCGGCCAGGAGCCGCGCACCTTCCGCGGCGAATGCACCGGCCGCATCTG
>JBEKKG010001111.1:0-2673 GCA_050010835.1 Planctomycetota bacterium | reverse complement strand
CCTTTTCACCGCCTCGAAAACAATCTTGGAACGCACATCTTCGTCCACCCCCTGGAAACGGTCCCACACGACGTAGTAGTGGATATTAGGAGCGGTGTCTCCTTCCTCTGCAACAACCACCGGCGCGCCGCTCGGCTTCGGGGTCTTATCTGGACGCTTGATCTCGGCGACTATCTCCTTTATCATCGCAGCGTCCTGCCCAGTTGGGAATGGCCGGCGTCTTATTATTTTAACACCCACCTTGAGAGCTCCCTTGTCTTCCCAAGAAACCTTCTGACCTCAGCGCTGTCCCACGGGCGCAGTTCATAGCGCAGGCCCACTCCCCAAACGTTGCAGAGCTTGCTCAACTCTTCGCGGCGCTCCCTGGCCCACTGCCTTGCCCCCGCGCGTTCGGCCAGCCAGCGGAGGTCATGTCTGTGGTATGCCGGCGGCAGCCTCTCCTTGCCGATCTGCCTGCACAAACGCGACTTGAGGGCGCATTCCACGGCATAGCCCGACAAGTACATGGCCGCGTTCCGTTGTTCGGGCTTGCCGGTCTTGAGCAGCGCCGTGGCGTCGGCAAGGCGCACTTGGACAAGCCGGCTCAGGACTGTCTCCTTGGGCCCCTGGTGTGGCGACATCAGCCGTTCTCCCTCTACCCCGCCACCGGCGCCGCGGTCAGTTTTTCCGTCTTGGGAATGGCCTGCACCAGTTTCTCGATCACCTTGTCGGTGGTGATGCCTTCGGCCTGCGCGGTGAAGTTGCAGGCGATGCGGTGCCGCAGCACGGACGGCGCGATGGCTTCGATGTCCTCGCAGGCCACGTGGAACTGGCCGTTGAGGATGGCCCGGGCCTTGCCGGCCAGGATCAGGAAGATGCTCGCTCGCGGACCCGCGCCCCAGTTGATCCAGTTCTTGATGAACTCCGGCGCCTCGCCCATGGCCGGCCGCGTCGAGCGCACCAGCTTCTTGGCGTACGCGTACACGTGGTCGGCCACGGGCACGCGCAGGACGATCTCCTGCAGCAGGCTGATCTGCTCGGAGTTGAGCACCGGCTTGGTCAGCACGGTGCTGGGCATGGTGATGCGCTTCATAATGTCCAGTTCTTCCCCGTCCGACGGGTAGTTCACGAAAATCTTGAAGAAGAAGCGGTCGAGCTGCGCTTCGGGCAGCGGATACGTGCCTTCCTGTTCCAACGGGTTCTGCGTGGCCAGGACGAAGAAGGGCAGCGAGAGCTTGTGCTGCACGCCCGCCACGGTGACCGATTTCTCCTGCATGGACTCCAGCAGCGCGGCCTGGGTCTTGGGCGGGGTGCGGTTGATCTCGTCGGCCAGCACGATGTTGGCGAAGACCGGCCCCTTGATGAAGCGGAAGACCCGCTCGCCGGTGGTCCGGTCGTCCTGGATCACTTCCGTCCCCGTGATGTCGCTGGGCATCAGGTCGGGGGTGAACTGGATGCGCTTGAAGGACAGGTCCAGGCACTTGGCCAGGGTGCTGATCATCAAGGTCTTGGCCAGGCCCGGCACGCCTTCGAGCAGGCAATGCCCCCGCGCAAAAATCGCGATGAGCAGTTCCTCCAGCACCTTGTCCTGCCCCACGATCACTTGCGCCATTTCCGCGCGCAAAGCGTCGTAGGCGGACTTCAAATGCTTGACCGCTTCCAGGTCGCTCAGGTCCGTGGCCACGGGCGGCGGTTGTGCCGCCCCGCCGCCTTTGGGGCCGGCCAGTATGGCTCCACACTTGCACTTGACCTTGCCGTACTGGTCCTCATGCAGGTTGAAACTGCGTCCGCATTCATCGCACTTTACGATTGGCATCGCGCTTACCCCCAAAAATCGCTCGAAACAGCGGCGCGGCTTTTCCGCGGCGCGCCTTGTTTGCTCCATTGCCTACACCACAGAACTGGGACCTGAAACTTGAAATCCGAAACTTTCTGTGGCCATTTTTTTATAACCGTTCAGTCCGAGCCGCGACCGTGGGGGAACGGACACTGCCATTTGCTTACGCGCGCGGCTCGGAGACTCCGGGGCGCAAGTTGGCAACTTGCGCTACTGCCGCTTGCTGACGCGTGCGGCTCGGAGACTGAACGGTTACCGGGCGCGTAATGCGCGAAAGTACGTCACCGCCCCTCTGGAACTAAAATCCAATTTTTATTTGGTTTTGTTCTTGACACAATAACGGGATGATGATACTATAGATGATGGTACGCAAGCGTGGACGTAGGGCGATCCTCCTGGATCGCCGCCACTTGCGCAGCAAACGGGACGGGCAATCCAGAGGATTACCCTACAGTCCCAAACGCGAAGGAGGAGCACATGTATTACGAGAGTGACTGGCAGGTCATCATGCGGGAGCACGTCAACAATGGCTGTTGCGTGGCTCATACCCTGCGGGCCGTGAACGCCAAGTACGCGAGGTTCGGCACCCTATCCAGGAAGACGTTGGAGGGGTACCTCAAATCCGAATGTGGCCGGAGGCAACTTGATGAGGCGTTGAAAGCCCGGGAGCCGGGGAGCAAGGCGCCTGTGTGCCCCAACAGGGTAGATTTGGGTATGATCTTCTGGTACCAATCCGCGTTAGCCCGACCTTCGCACTTTGCCTCGTTTTTGAGAAAAATCGAGACGATTTGGCCACGCAAGTCCTTATATATCAACGAAACGGTCGCCGAAAGTGTGTGTGGTGGAGACCTACCCCC
>JBEKKG010001110.1:0-2677 GCA_050010835.1 Planctomycetota bacterium | reverse complement strand
GCCTGCGTGTGGACCTGCGCTCTTTCGACCCGGCCGTTCTGGGCGTTAAGAACGCAGGGCGCGCGAAGTACCACGTGTACGACGACCTGCTCGCGCCGCCGGCCTCCGGCAGCTTCCGGCTGGATGCGCTGGCGATTGTGCCGTGCTCGATGGCCTGCGCCGGAGCGATTGCACACGGCATCAGCAAGGACCTGGTTGAGCGCACTGCGGACGTGATGCTCAAGGAACGGCGCACGCTGGTCCTCGTCCCGCGCGAAACGCCGCTTTCGTCGCTCCATTTGGAGAACCTGGCCGCGCTCTCCAAAGCCGGGGCAGTCATCCTGCCTGCCTGCCCCGGGTTTTATGGCCGCCCGCAAAGTGTGGCGCAGCTTGTGGATTTCGTGGCAGCCCGGGTGTTAGACCATCTGGGTGTCGAGCACGGTCTGGGGCCGCGCTGGGGCGAGACGGATTCCAGATCTTAGATTTTGGATTGGCTTGGGTAACGTGTGGCGCCAAGAACCGGGACTAATGGCCAAGGACCAATGATCAAGACGATTGAAGTGCCGCCGCTGGGCGAACAAAAGCAGACGGAAACGCTGCTCAACATGTGGTATGTGGAAGAGGGCCAGCAGGCCAAGGCCGGTGATGACTTGGCCGAACTTGTCACTGACAAGGCCGCCTTCAACCTGCCTGTTCCGGAAGATGGCCGGATCGTCAGGCTGCTGCTGAAGGAAGGCGCCACGCTAAAGCCGGGGGACAAGTTGGCGGAGATTGAGGTGGCTGGTGGCCGGTAAAATCCGCAATCCGCAATCCCCAATCCGCAATCGCCAATCCCCAATCCGCAATGGGGAGGGCCGCTTCATTGTGCTGGACGGGCCGGACGGTTCGGGCAAGTCTACTCAAGCGCGGCTGCTCGCGGAGCAACTCGGGAAACGCGGGCTTGAGGTGCTGTTGCTGCGCGAGCCGGGCGGCACCGCGACTGGCGAAGCGGTCCGCAAGTTGCTGCTCCAGCGCGGCGAAATGGCCATCTCGCCGCTGGCCGAGGCGTTTCTCTTCCAGGCCGCGCGCGCGCAATTGACGGCCGAAGTTATCCGCCCTGCGTTGCAGCGGGGAGCGTGGGTGCTCTGCGATCGCTTCTCGCTATCCACGCTGGTGTACCAGGGCCTGGCCGGCGGTGTGTGTCCGCGCGCGGTTGAGGAACTGTCCGTGCTGGCGACCGGCGGCCTGCGTCCGGACGTGTACCTGGTGCTGTGGGTCCCGTTCAGCGTGGGCCTGCAGCGGCGCGCTCACCGCGCGGCTGATCGCATGGAAGCCAAAGGCGCGAAGTTTCTGCGCGCCGTGGCCGCCGCTTACAGGCGTGAATCCTTGGGTGCGCCGCGGCGCTATGTGCTTGTGGACGGAAGGGGGACAGTCGAGGCCGTGCGGGAACGCATCTGGCGGCAGGTGGCAGAACAACTCGATTCACCACAGAGACACAGAGACACAGAGAAGGCATTTTAGATTTTCGATTTTCGATAAGTGCATGTCCGGCCGCGCAATCGAAAATCGAAAATCTAAAATCGAAAATCAAAAATTTCCCTCTGTGTCTCTGTGCCTCTGTGGTTAGGATGTTAAGCCATGGGTTGGGACGAACTGATCGGCCAGGCGCCGGCCAAGAAATACCTGCGTTCCGTACTGTGCGCGCGGCGGCAGGCTCACGCCTATCTGTTCAAGGGGCCGGCAGGGGTTGGGAAGCGCACAGCCGCGCGCAGTTTCGCGCAGGCCTTGCTCTGCCAGCAGCGTGGCGACGGTGACGCTGCCTGCGGGCAGTGCCGGTCCTGCCACGCTCTGGCCGCGGGCACGCACCCGGATTTCATCCCGTTGCGGAAATTCACGGATGCCGGCGGCGAAGTCGGGGACCACGAGACCGTCATCCGCCTTGAGACGGTCCAGTTCGTATGTGAGCAACTGCACCGCTCGCCCATGTCCGGGCCGCGCCGGGTGGTGGTCCTGCCGGAGGCGCAGCGTCTGTGCCAGGGGCAGGCGGAATCCGCCAACGCGTTTCTGAAGACGCTGGAAGAGCCGCCGCATTGCGCCACGCTCATCCTCACCAGCAGCCAGCCGGAAGGGCTGCTGGAGACAATTGTGTCGCGCCTGCAAGCCGTGCAATTCCGCCGCCTGTCCGCGGCAGAGGTGCGCGCCGGCCTGGCCCTCCGCGCGGCCGGCAAACCGGAAGCGGACAGGGAATTGGTGGTGCCCTTGGCGGACGGCAGTCTGGGCCGCGCGCTGGAACTGCTGGAGGGCGACCTGAGCCCATGGCGCGCGGCCGTGCTGAACGGCCTGGGGAAACTTGCGCCCGCCGGCGCCTTGCAGTTCGGGCTGGCGTTGTGGGCCTTGGCGCAGGCTGAAGGGCTGCGCCTGGCCGCGGCGGAAAAGGAAGCCGGCGCGGCCGCGCCCGCGCAGGCGGCGGAGAGCGGTGAAGAGGTTGAGGCCCCTGAAGGCGCGGCCAAGACGGAGCTGGGTTGGCGCCGCTACGTTTTCCGGCGGCTGCTGGAAGTGTGCGAGGTCTGCTTCCGCGACAGCCTGGTTTGCGCCGCTTGCGGCACAGTGCCCTTGCCTGAAGCGGGCCCAGCGGGCATTATATTGTTGCAGCCCGACCAGCAAGGGCTGTCACAAGTGTTGGCGCGAAAGTTTGGCGCGTTCATTGCGCATCCAAGCC
>JBEKKG010001109.1:0-2677 GCA_050010835.1 Planctomycetota bacterium | reverse complement strand
TCCGTGACCCTGCTGGCAAAGATCACCTGGGGCTTGGCATTAGTTTTTATCGTCACATCCGTGACCCTGGCGATCCACGCCTCCAGGAACTCTTCGGGTTCGGTTCTGGAGCGCGCGCCAGTCAAGTCGGCGCCCATGACTCCGGCGTTCCCGGCACCTCCACCGCCCACGCCGGCCGCGCCCGCAAAGAAGTAGAAGAGAAGTCGTCAGTTATCAGTTATCACTGCCTATGTGCGGAAGTGGCGGAATTGGCAGACGCACCAGCTTGAGGGGCTGACGGTCGCAAGACCGTGGGGGTTCGAGTCCCCCCTTCCGCACCACCTGTCAAGAAATTTCTCATAAAATATGGCAAATCTAAGTCCCGCAAGCAGTTGCGGGACTTTTTGGTTTTAGTCTCCTGTCTCACTTCTCTCTCCTGGGGATTTTCATGGACATCCCTGCAAGCTAAAGCATAGCTATGGGTTACGGAGCTTTTCCCCAAAAACCCTCTTTGAAGCGGGGCGGCCCCAACATAGCTAAAGCCTAGCAAAGCTTTCCCCTAATAACATCGACTCGCCATGTGCAAGAGAATTATTTTCACCGGCGTGGTGCGTGACGTCCCGCTCAAGCGCAAGGTGAAATTCATCAGCCTCCGAAGACTCCGGCGAATGGAATTGAACGGCCACGGCACAACTCGCCAAGCCAAGCGTGGTCTATCACGCTCGCTAGGCTGACGCCCAGAGCGTCGCTATTGAGGACGGCCTCAGAAAGGAAATTCAGGGCGGATTTCCTCAAGGTGACGACGCCGTGGTATCCATTCTCGTTGTCTCTGCCTGCCTTCCGCCTGCTGCCTTTCCCCTGGCTCCGGACCTCGAATCCCTGACAACTGAAACCCGTAGCCTGCCCTTGCGGCGGGAAATTCATGCGGCGCAGGAGGCCCTGGAAGCGCGGGCCGGGGCGCGGGGATTATTTCAGCTTTGCGTATTCCGCCTTGGCTTCCTTCAGGATGGGGATGTCGGGGTCGGCGTCTTTCCAGAGCGTGAGGAAATCCTGATACGCCGTGCGGGCTTTGGCCGTGTTCCCTTGCAGGGCGTAAGCACGTGCCAGTCCGAGTCGAGCCAGCGCACCCCAAGGAAAGTTCACCACTAGTCCTCGGTGGTCGATGAATTTCTGAAATTCCGCTGCCTCTCGGTTGCCGTCGTGCAGCATGAGATAGGCTTCCCCACGCAAATAAGCCGGGCACAGGGATATCGCGAGGTTCCAAGCCCCGCCAAGTTCGACCGTGCTCGCCACCTTCAATAGCTCGATTGCCCGGCTCGGGTCTTTGCGCTCCAAAGCGACGGCCGCTCGTATGGTGGGCAGCCAATACCTCTGGACCAGCGTGTTCAGCGGGAAGGCCTTGTCAAGTTGTGCCGCCAGCTTCTCCGCTCCTGCCGTGTCGCCTGCTCGCGCCAGGGCCAGCGCCGCCACGGCCCGCACATCGCGGTTCGGGGCCAGCTTCAACGCCGCATTGGCTTCGGCACGCGCCTGCTCCCGGTTTCCCGCTTCCACCTCGCGCAACGCTGCCGCTGCCTGATACGCTGCGGCCGTCTCTTTGGCGTCGTTGCGCTCGGCCGAATCCATCGCTCTCCCGGTCAGCTCGTGCGCGTTCTTCAGCCTGCCGTACCATCCTTCCGTGTCCGCTTGCATGGCCATGAACCAGTCGCCTTCCCCGCCCGGATTGCTCATGGCGGCTGAGACCAACTGCGCCATCTGCGCCGCATCGCCCTTCAGAAAGGCCAACTGGTAGCGGCCCGCGAGCAGGTACCCGTGCTCCAGGTTGCGCTCCTCCGACTGCTTGTACACCGCCTCCGCTTCATCCAGCCGGTTGAGGGCCGTGTATGCCGACCCGAGGTTCTCATAGTTGACCGCCCTATTTGGCTCCAAGCGAAGCGCCTCTCGAAATTCCTCCAATGCCTTTTCCGAGTTTCCCAGGATGGCGGAAACGAATCCCAGCCGTATATAAGCCCCGTCGTCTCTTGGGTAGGTCTGCTGCCACAGCTCAAAGGTCTGCGCCGCCTTCTCCAGCTCTCCCGTCGCGCTCAAGTAGTAGCTCCCCTCAATGGTGAACCGCTCCCGTTCGCTCACCTTCTCCCGCAGGTCGTAAGCCTTGCGTGCGGTCCCCCGCCGCCCAACTTCGCTTAGGCCCCCGGCGAGACTCGACATCCAGACGTAGGCCATTGCAAAATTCGGGTCAAGGTCCACGGCCCGCTTGAAGAAGGGCAGCGCGGCTGTGCCCCCTTTCGCATTGCGTGTATTTACTCCCAGGCTGTAGGCTTTCAGCGCCTCCAGGGATGGCGTGGTCGCTTCCTCCAGCGGCGTGGCGTATTTCTCGACCGAGCTGAGCGACTCGCCCAGCTTGCCGCGCAAACTGACTGCCGCGGCGTCCAGAGCCTTGAGCACGGCTTCCTTGCCCGCCGCCTGCTCCTGCGCTTCCGCCAGCACATCCCCAGTGTTGCAGTTCACGGCCTTCAGGCCAATCACGTATTGGCTGCCCAGCCCCGCAATCGAGCTCGTCAGCATGGCCTTGCTGCCCGTGCGCTGGCAGACCTCGCGGGTCACCTCCGGCGTCAGCCGGTCACCGGCGGGACGTCCCATCAGCTTCAATGTCTCATTCACCCTGCTCTCGGAAACCAGGGCGAGAAAGGGCGATTGCTCA
>JBEKKG010001108.1:0-2681 GCA_050010835.1 Planctomycetota bacterium | reverse complement strand
CTTCGCGGCGTCGCGGACCGTGCCCACTGTGTAGAGGTTGTAGCCGGGCGTGAGATAACTCCTGCTGCCCTGGGCCTCGATGTAGCTGAACGGCAAGTCGCCGGTGTCGAAGTTGGCCATGTTCTTGCCGAGGATGACGGAGAACGCGCCAACGCGGCAGGGCCAAAGCAGGTAGCTGAAGCTGCCGGTCTTGCAGCCGCGCTCCAGGATGCCTTGATGGAGCGGGCCGAGCTTGTACATGTGGTTGGACTGGTTTGTTCCGGAGCCGGCGTTGAAGAAGGAACAACAGGCCGCGATGAGCAGCGTGCTCTTGTGGTGCGTGACGGCGTAAGGGCCGGCGAAGACGGAACAGCCTTCCCCGTGGTAGGCTTCGCTGTTCGCGAAGAAGAGACAGTTCTCCGCCGAGAACTGCTTGCCGATCCTGCACCCCTGCCCGACGTAGCAGTGCGCCAGGTTTGCGCCGTCGGCAACGGACGCGCCCTCGGCGATGATGAAGTCATGGGCGATGACGGAACTGCCCACGACGGCCGGAGCCTGGGGTTCGCTGAGAATCGTGCCGTTCTCGAGCAAGGCCGCGCCCTCGATCCGCGCCGCCGGCCCAATGGCGACGTTGCGGACCGTCTGCACCCCGCGGATGCAAGCGCCGGCGCCGATGGCCGCCGCCTGGGCCTGGGCCTGCGCAACTCGGGCGGCGACCATGCTCTCCAGCCGTTGGATGAGCTGCGGGCGGTGGCGGTGCAAAGCCAGAATGTAGGCCACGTGCGCGGACAACTCAGGGTACAGCGGCACGCCCCGGCCACCGCCTTCGTTGAGCGCATCCACGACCGTGCCGCAGCCGAAGGCCGCGCCCGGGGCGCTCTCGATCACGCCCACGTCCTCGATCACCGCCCCAGCGCCGACAACGTAACCGCAGAGGCGTGAGCGCACGTGCCTGATCAGGCAGCCATTGCCGATTGCCACGTTGGCAAGGACAGCATCATAAATCCCGCTCGGCGCCTCAAGCGCGCCGCACCTGACTGCGCCGGCCAGAGAGCCGATGCGCACCTCGCCGCGGAACGCGGAATTGCGCACGCGCGAGGCGTCGAACGGTTCGGCGACTGCGATTTTGCTCCAATCATCGGCGCAGCAGTTCTGGCTGCGGAGTTGCTGTTTCTCGTGTTCGTTCAAGGGACGGAACGCCTGGCCCATTTGTTTTTTCCCTCTTTCCTTTCCTTTACCCTCTCCCCACAGGGGAGAGGGTAAAGGACTTCGAATTTCCCCTTTAGTCCTCTTCTCTCTGCTCCACCGCGAGCCGGTACGTGTCTGAGGCGATGGCCTTTTCCTCGTCGGTGGGTATGACCAGCAGGCGCACGCGCGAGTCCGGCGCGGCAATGTCGGCTTCGGCCTGGCCGCCGCGCACGGCAACCGCGTTCAACTTCTCGTCCAGTTTGATGCCCAGGTTGTCACCCAGGCCGTCAAGGATCTTGGCGCGCAAGGCAGCCGCATTCTCGCCAATGCCGCCGGTGAAAACCACGGCATCCAAGGGCGGCAGGACGGCGGCGTACGCGCCGATGTATTTCCGGATGCGGTAGGCGAAGATCTCCAGCGCCAGCGCGGCGCGGCGGTTGCCGTCTTGGGCGGCCTGCAGCAGTGCGCGCACGTCATTGGAGAGGCCGGAGAGGCCCAGCAGGCCGCTCTTGCGGTTGAGCAGCGCGTTGATGTCCTCCAGCCTGGCGAATTCGGGTTTCCCGGAGAGATAGAAGACGATGGCCGGATCAATGTCGCCGCAACGCGTGCCCATGACCAGGCCTTCGAGCGGGGTCAGGCCCATCGTCGTGTCCACGGAGCGGCCTGCTTTGACGGCGGCCATGGAGCAGCCATTGCCAAGATGACAAGTGATGAGATTTACCGCGTACTTGTGCTTGCCCAGCAGTTCCGCGGCGCGCCGCGCGACGTAGCGGTGGCTGGTGCCATGGAAGCCGTAGCGCCGGATGCGGTATCTCTCGTAGAGTTCGTAGGGCAGCGCGTACAGGTAGGCGACTTCCGGCAAGGTGGCGTGGAAGGCATTGTCAAAGCAGCCGACCTGGGGCACATGGGGGCACAACTCCTGCGCCGCGCGGATGCCGGCCAGGTTCGCGGGGTTGTGGAGCGGGGCCAGATCGCAGCAGTCCTGCAAAGCCTGCTCGACGGCAGGTGTCAACAGCACTGACCCCGTGAAGCGCTCGCCGGCATGCACGACGCGGTGGCCAATGGCCTTGATCTCGGAGAGGTCCTTGACCGGCGGTTCGCCCCGTGGCGCGGTCGTCAACAGCCGGCCAATCATGTCCAGGCCGGCGCGGTGATCGGGGATGCGCAGTTTCTCCGCGCGTTCGCCGCCGGCGTCCGAATGCCGGTAGCTGGCGTCGTTTTCGCCGATCTTCTCGACCAAGCCCCGCGCCAGGACCGTGCGTTCGGGCATGGCATAGAGTTGATACTTGATGGAGGAACTGCCGCAATTGAGGACCAGGACCTTGTCCGCCATGCTCACTTCCTCCCTGGTGCGCCGCACCCCAGTGCGGCCGCACAGGGGTGCGGCGCTCCCAGGGCGGCCACGATGGCAACCGTGCCCACAATGTCCTCAGCAGTGGCGCCGCGCGAGAGGTCGCTGCACGGTCTGCGGAAGCCCTGCAAGATCGGGCCCAGCGCCTTGGCCCCGCCAAGAT
>JBEKKG010001107.1:0-2681 GCA_050010835.1 Planctomycetota bacterium | reverse complement strand
AGCCTCGAAGGCAGAATGCGTGCCGCAACCCGTCTCACGGAAGACCTCGCCGAGCTGGCAGGCATGGCGAGTGCCGTGGCCGAGGTGGCCGTGCTGCGCAAGGCAGGCCAGGTGCGCAGTGCCGCCGGCCTCCTGCTCTCCGCCGTGACGGTGCGCGTCAACAAGGTCTACAAAGGCGCGCTCTTGCCAGGCGCCGAAGTCACCGTTGAATGGGTTGGCGGCGGCGACGGCGAGCGCAACATCATCTCCTTTGGCCAGCCCCAGTTGAACCCAGGAGACATAACCATTCTGCTGCTGACCAGATTCCCCGCGGACAATCCGAATTGGCGCGTCCTTGGCGGCGACGTTGGGCAGATTAGCGTCTTCATCAATGCCTTGGGCCAATGCGTGGCCAAACGCGCCGCCGGCCGTTTCGGCTACCGTGTGCGCGGCCGCACCAGCACCAGCGGCGCGCACCTGGTTACCAACGAGGTGCTGCGCGTCGAGCAAATGGACGAGTTGCTCCGCAGCATCGTGCGCACGGGCCAGGCGGTCTTGGAGCATGAAACTTCCCCTGCCGCAGTCCTGCCGTCCCCTGCTGCGGCTGCCGCCGCCCCCACGCTTGCGCCGCCAGGCGCGGCAATTGCACAGCCAACCGGCCCCGCGTTGCTCCCCAGAATCCTGGTTGCCTTCGTCTTCATAGCCTTGCTGTGGCTTGTCTCGCGCGGGATGCGAAGGCACTTGCCGACAAATGTACCGCGGGCACCCCGCCCGCATTCGTTCGTCGGTAACCGTCCAGTCTGAGCCGCGCGCGTCAGCAAGCGGTATCGGAGAGCGCCCTGTCGTCTGCAATGGGAAGAATAGGAAGAATGGGAGCGATGCAAAGGCTTCTTCCCCCAGCCGCAATACAAGATGACCGTGCCACGGCGATACGGTCGGATCCCCATTCTTCCCATTCCTCCCATTCCTCCCATTCGTCCTATGTGTCCGCGACCTCATTTCTTCCTTCTTACTTTTCGTTCCTGCCGAGAGAGTTCCAGCATGATGTTGGCGGCTGGGCGGCCCGCGCGCACCAGCTCAGCCAGCCGCCTGATGTACGGCGCGGTGTGCGTGAAGAAGCGTTTGTAGCCCGGACAGAGGTAGTTTTGAGGCGGCCCGCCATCCTGGGCCTGCACAAAGCGGTGTTTCGGGCACTCCCCGTGGCAGACCCATAGCACTTCGCACGCGCGGCATTGCCGCGGCAGTTGTTCCCGCTTGGCCTCCCCAAAAGCAATCTGCTGCGGCAGGTTGGCCAGTTCCGCCAAAGGCCGCGCCAGGATATTTCCCAGCTTGTGCCCCGGGTAGACATAGTGATCGCAGGCGTACAAGTCGCCATTGTGTTCCAGGGCCAGCCCCTTGCCGCAGGTCTCGGCGAAGACGCACAGCGCCGCAGGCAAACCCACGTGCATAGCCAGCAGCACCTCGAACATCTGCACGTAGACCTCCCCTACGTCGTTGCGCACCCATTCGTCGAAGATGGCGCAGAGGAACTCGCCGTACGCCAACGGTTCGACGCTCCACGGCATGACAGGCGCGTCCGTACCGCCGGCCTTGGGAGCGCCGGCGTCCCCGCCGGCACTTGGAGGGCCGGCGAGGACGCCGGCGCTCCCAGTGCCGCGCTCGACCAGCGGAATGAACTGCATGAAGCGGCTGCCGTGGTGTTTGAGGAAACGGTACACCTCCAGCGGCTGGCGCGCATTCTGGCGCTGGACCACGGTCAGCGTGTTGAACTCGACACCATGTTCCACGAGCAGTTCCAGGCCGTGCAGCGCCTTGCTGAATGTCGGCTGGCCTCCTTTGTCCAAACGATATTGGTCGTGCAGGTGCCGCGGCCCGTCAATACTGATGCCCACCAGGAAAGCGTTCTCGCGCAGAAAGCCGCACCACTGCGCGTTGAGCAGCGTGCCGTTGGTCTGGATGGCGTTGCTGATGCGCCGCCCGGGCGGGCAGTATTGCCGCTGCAACTCCAGCGCCCGCCGGAAGAAATCCAGACCCAGCAGCAGCGGCTCGCCGCCTTGCCAGGCAAACATGATTTCCGGGACGTCCAGTGCTGCAATGTACTGGCGGATGGCGTTCTCCAGCACTTCGTCGGTCATGCGAAAATCGCGCGTGCCCGCGTAGAGCCGCTCCTTTTCAAGATAGTAGCAGTACTTGCAGGCCAGGTTGCAGCGCGGGCCGATGGGTTTGAAGAGCAGTTGAAAATTAGGCATTAGGCCTTAGGCGTAGCGCAAGCCTCCGGCTTGCGACACAATCCAGAGGATTGCGCCACACCGAGGCTTTAGCCTTCGCGTCCTCACCGTTCGCACCCCTAGCCCCTCGCCCCTCACGAGAAGAACATCCGCAAAATGTCATTCCTGGTCGCCATGATTACCAATGCCAGGATGAGGAACAGCCCGACGTACTGGCAGGCTTCCTGGATGCGCATTGGCACGGGGCTGCCTTTGAGCTTCTCCACCAGAATCAGCACCAGGTGCCAGCCGTCCAGCAGCGGGATGGGCAGGAGGTTGAAGACCCCCAGGTTAAGCGACAGGAATCCCAGCCACCACAGGAAAGTGAGAAACGTTTGGGTTTCAGCCATGTGCCACATGCCCTGGCCGAGGCCTACTGGGCCGGAGACGGTCTTGAAGTTCACGTCGCCGGTGGCCAGCCTGCGCATGATAGTG
>JBEKKG010001106.1:0-2685 GCA_050010835.1 Planctomycetota bacterium | reverse complement strand
GGCCAGGTACAGGCCTTGGGCGGAGCCTTCATGCACGCGCGCCGTCATCACCTGGATGCCCGGGAGCCACGCATCACGGAAAAGAGCTTGCGCACGCGGCGCCCTGCGCAACATTACCAGGTTGAACAGGGCGGGCAATTGGCGGCCGATGCTGTCGTCGGGAATCGCTTTTTCATCCCTTTGGAACGCGCAGAAGGCGCCGTGCGCCATCATGCGGTCGTCCCCCACGCGCTTTCCGAAGCGGTACACTAGGTCGCCATTGGCAAACAGGCGCGCCGGCGCGTCGCCAAAGTTCGTGTACCACCCGTTGTAAATGTGGGCCCGGCAGATATAGAGTGCCATCTCGTGAACCAGCGGCAGGGCAACCCCGTTGCACTGGCCAGCGGTGGCCGCGTGCAGCAGCTCCAGGCAGTCAAAGAGCGAAGCAGCGGCACGGCCCCAGTATCCAGGCCCCTCGTCGCAACCTCCGTCCTCGGCATAGCCGTTCAGGAAGTTGTCCAGGCACCGAAGGATCTTCCCCACGGCGGCCCGCCGCCGCTCCGCATCGGGTTCCACCAGCAGCGCGGAGGTCAGCCAGTTTGAGCAGATCCAAGGATCCCAGTTGTTCACCGATCTCTCTGTGAATCCCATCCACCCGAAATCGTCGCGCGCGAGGCAGGGAGCGAGAATCCGGTGATCGATTTCCTGCCGGATGCGCTCCGGCAGGCGGGGTGAGACGTGCGCCAGGAGGCCGCCCACCAGATAGCCGGTCCAGGCCAGCAGGCTGGAAGTCTCAGCGGCGAACAGATCGACAATCGGCTCACTCACATCGGGGAGGCCCGTGCCAGCCTTCTGCATGCCGAGGTGCGCCGGCACACCCCAGAAAGTCTCTTCACATGTTAGCCAAACGCCGTTGGCGATTTCGTCCGCGAAGCGGCGTTGGCCCTCCACGCATTCGGCCATCACCAAGTCCTGCAGCTTCTTCCTGCGGCGATCGCGGGCTTCTTCGTAACGGGAGCGGTTGCCCGTGCGGCGAAACTCCAGGAACAGCGTTGCGGGTAGGACTTCCCACGCGGTCTTAAGTTGGCTCTCTCCTGTTTCGAGAAGTGCGGCGCGCGCGTCGGTAGGCAGCGTTTCCCACGCCGCGCGCTCGGAGACGTTGGGGAAGGGATGGAAGCGCTCGCGCGGCGCTAGCACCTCGGCTAACCTGGCCGCCGGCCAGGCGGAAGTAAGAAGGTTACGCTTCCGGATTTGCGTTTGGTCGGCCCACACCAGCGGCGCCGCCAGAGCGTAAGGGGTTGCTAGGAATTCTCGGCGTGTGAGTTGCATCATCGGATCTCCCCTCGCCACCCGGATCTAGGATCACATTCCATATCGGATCACTGAGGCGCAAGCTTCTATGGACTCCCCAGACAGCTTCCGCTTTCGCCTTTGTGAATCTGCAGACGGGTTCGCCGACATGGACTTTCCCTGAACAGGGATCGCTCTTGCCTTTCTGCCACCGTTAGCATACCACCAGGGGGTAGCGGCACAAAAGTTTGTTGCCGCCTTAACAAATAGCGAGCGGTACCAGTATCCTCCCAGCATGAAAACCAAAAAGAACCCTGCTGCTGTAGCACCGGGCCGCAAGGGCGGACAAGCGATTGCGCAACGCGGTCCTGAGTATTTTGCACAACTTCACGCAAGCGTAGCGCAGCCCTACCCTGTAGATCCGCGGCTTTTCGCCGAGCAGCGCTGGCCGGTTCGGTTCACCATTGCCTCCGCACGGCATCGCGTGTAGATTGATCGCGTGTCCAGGTTGCAGCGCCCGTTCCTTTATGACCGCTACTTCTTCGTGAGCGTGAATTTGCTAAGCTGCTGTACCGCAGGGCTCGCTCTCAAGCCCTGCGGCCTTTCCAGCAGTGGTGGCCTTTTCCGCGCCGCGGTACCGCTGACCTTTAGGTCAGCAGCTCGGGCGCTCGCGAAAAATGCCGACCTGAAGGTCGGCGCTACACTTGCTTGGCCGCGCCGCCCAAAGCGCGTCGCGATGGAAGAGCCGCCCGCCGCGGCGGGCTAGAAGGCGAGCGTTGCGCTACATCTCTCTGGCGTGGACGCCGCCGAACAGCAGAGCCGGTGCGGGCTGACCATTGACCGCCTGCGCTACCCCGCCGATGAGAACGCGAGAATCTGAAGCTGAAAACCGCGGACCTAATAAACAGATTTGCGCTACACTTGCTTTCCATAAACTTGCGAAAAGGACACCCTCATGTCGAGACATGAAAGGCGATATCAGAAATACCTGGACCGCCATCGGCAAAAGCAGGCAAATAAGACAACCAAACCGGGAGAGGCTGGGGCGACGGCCCCGCAGATAGCCACGGCCGCCAATGCCCCCATCCATGAATCTCTGGTCCCGGCGAAGCTGTTCGAGCTGGGTATGGGCAACTTGGTTTTCAGTCGCTCGCTGCCGGATGGACGCATCGCCCTGGGCGTGTTCCTGCTGGACATTTTCTGCCTGGGGGTCAAGAATGCCTTTTTTGCCATTGTGGCCAGAGATGAGTATGCCAAGCGCCTGAGCAATTGGTCGGCGGCCGAGAGCCTTCAGCCGATGCCGCCCGCTTGCTTCCGGAAGCTGGTAGAAGGCGGCGTAGCTTACGCGCACGAGCTAGGATTCAACCCCCATGCGGATTATGACGAGGCGCGCCAGATCTTCGGCGATGTGCAGGC
>JBEKKG010001105.1:0-2691 GCA_050010835.1 Planctomycetota bacterium | reverse complement strand
GATCTCGGGCAGAGCGCAAGAGGCATAGAAAGCCTCCAGCTTGTCGCTCAGCGCCGGGTCGAGTTGCAGCGCGGCCTCGATGTCGGCGGCGGCTTTTGAGACGCGGCCCGCACGGGCGCGCTCCCGGGCGCGTTCGACATGGCATTGCGCCTGCTCCGCGGCCACGCGGCTCCGGAGATCTGGGGTGCAAGCCGCCGCTTCCTTGAAAGCTGCGATGGCCTTGTTCCATTCTCCGGCCACGGCCAAGGCGCGCGCCTTGGACACTTTCTCGTCCGCGTCCTTCCGCAGCGCCTGCAATTCTGCGAGGGCGCGGGCCGCGTCGGGAAGCGCGAATTCGTTCTTGGGGTCGAGCTGCTGCAGTTTCTCGAATACGGCCCGCGCTTCGGCAAATCGGCTCAGGTCCTTGTATTTGCGCCCTTGCAGCGCGTACGCGCCGGCCAGCGTCCTGCGGGCCTCGGGCGCGTTGCGGTTGTCGCGCCAGATTTCCTCACAAAGCGCCACGGCGCGTTCCAGATTGCCAAGCTGCATCTGGCGGCGCGCCAGCCGGAGCTTGGTTTCCAGCGGGCTTTCGCGCTCGATGGCCTCGACGTCCTCGGCCCGCAGCTTCACTTCGCCGTCGGTAACGCGGACGATGACCACCACGCCATCGTCCTTGATTACTTCGCCTTCCAGCGTCTTGCCGTTCTTGAGATAAACGGTGTCCGCGGCGGCCTCGAAGAGGGGAGCCACGAGAACCGCGGCAGTGAGAAGCAAAACGCGCCGTAGCAACATGGAAGCCTGCATAGTCCATCTCCAGATGGCTCAATGAGCCGCTGAGACATCTCCCGCCAGGAGCGCGCGCGGCCAGCGCCGGCACATATAGGCCGCCGCGCCCGGGTCGTTGACCACGCTGCGGCTGAGGGATTCGTGGTGCAGCAGCACGGCGTGAGGCGTGTAGACGACAAGCAAACCGCGCTCCCGCACGCGCAGACAGTAATCCACGTCGCCATAGGCCACGGGCAGGTCCGTTTCGTTAAGCCCGCCGAGTTCCTCGAAGAGCGCCTTGCGGGTCATGAGGCACGCGCCCGTGACGGCGGCGCAATTGCGCACTTTGTCCGCGCCGGGCTCTCCGGCGAGGCAGAGGTGAAAGGCGTGGCCGGCCACATCGTCCTGGCCCAGGACTACGCCGGCGTGCTGGATCAGTCCCCCGGGATAGAGCAGTTTGGCGCCCACAGCCCCCACTTCGGGGCGCTGGCTGTGTTCCAGCAGCGCGCTCAGCCACCCCGGCGCTATGACCTCGGTGTCGTTGTTCAGGAGCAGGAGGTGTTCGCCTCGGGCAGCCTGCGCGCCGCGGTTGTTCAGCCGCGCAAAGTTGAACGGCTCATCCACGCGCAGAACGGTGACGCCCGGTGCAGCTTTCTCGCGCGCCAGCAGCTTGAGCGTGCTCCTTGCCTCGCTGCCGTTATCCAGCAGTACGAACTCGTAGTTCTTGTACTCGGTCTTCTCGCGGATCGAAGCGAGGCAGCGGGCCAGCAGCTTGGCGCCATCGCGAAAAGGAATGAGGATCGAGACCAGCGGCTGGCCCTGGATGACCGGCTGCAGCAGCGGCAGGGCCGCGGAGACCGGGCGCAGGGAGCGCTTCGCCGGCTGAGTGCGCGCTGCGGAGGTCCACAGGCCGCGTGCTTTTCTGAGCAGTTTCCAGGCGGGCGAGGCCACGATCTGGTTCAGGCGTCCGTGCAGGAAGTTTGCGCGGTGCTCGCCGGCGGCGATCACGGCCTCAAGCTCTTCGGCATAGCGCCGCCAGGCGTCGGGCGGCGCATTGTCAAGCGGGCGCGGCGGCAGGCCGCGGCGTGCGCCGGCTGTGTTCATAGGCTGCCAGTTGTCAGTTTTCATTGGCCTGTTGCTCTGCCTTCACTTCGCAACCGGGAACCCGCGTTCCGCCAGGCTGCGCACGGCGACAACGTAACGTTGAATCTCGTCCGCGCTCAGCGCGCGGTCCAGCACCAGCACTTCGTCCAGCGTCATCGGCGGCTGATTGCCGCTCGCGCCCAGTTCAAGGCGGTCCGTATCCTCGGCGCGGAAGGCGCGTCCTTTGGGGGCATACAACGTGCGCAGGCTGCCGTCCCAGTAGATGCGGATTTCGGCGGCGCCGCTCACCACCAGGGCGGTGTGATGCCAGACCTGCGGCTCAACCCACACGCGCCCGCCCCAGACGTCGTTCCAGTTCTCCATCCCGGCGAAGCTATACACTTGAAAGCAATAAGTGGGCTCCTTGAGCCCGCACCATTCGCCCTTGCCGCGCACGAAATTCGAGATGTAGCCTTTGTTGCCCGAAAGCGCGAAGATGTTAAAGCACGTTTCCTCTTTCATCGGCTCATCCAGCCGCCACCAGAACATGACGGTCAGCGGCTTGTGGGCGCTGAGCGCCGCGCTTTGCAGCCGGAACGCGCCTTTCTTCCCGGCCGGGCCGCTCCCAGTCTGGTAGCCGTTCCCCGTCAGCCCTTTCGCCGCCGGCAACTCCACAGCGTTCACCTTTGCCCCGAGCAGGTTGATCTCCGGCTGCTGCACGCCTTTCTCGAACGAATGATAGAAGACGACGCGGCCTGCGATGCCGGGCGGCAAGTAGACGAAGTCTTCAACCCGCGCCGTGCTGTCTCCAGCCAGGAAGAGGCGCGCCGCGGCAGCGAGGAGTACGCACGCGAGGCGTTTCAT
>JBEKKG010001104.1:0-2694 GCA_050010835.1 Planctomycetota bacterium | reverse complement strand
GACCAGCAGTCCCGCGAGCAGCCCAGCCAGGTCAAGATCATCCTGTCCCGCACGCACCCCAACCTGGTCAAGGAGCTCTTCACGGTCGAGGTGCCCGAGATCGGCGACCGGGTGGTCGAGATCAAAGGCATCGTCCGCGAGCCGGGGCACCGCACGAAAATAGCCGTCCATTCCGCCGATGCCAGGGTAGATGCCATCGGCGCTTGCGTGGGCGTCCGCGGCACCCGCATCCGCAACATTGTCGAGGAGCTTAACGGCGAAAAGATTGACATTGTGCGCTGGAACGAGGGCCAGGACGTTTTCATCCGCAATGCCCTGTCCCCGGCGGAAATATCCGCGGTCGAGCTGGACCGCGAGACCCAGCGCGCGCGGGTCATTGTTCCCGAAGACCAGCTCTCGCTGGCCATCGGCAAGAAGGGCCAGAACGTGCGCCTGACCGCCAAGTTGACGCACTGGCATATTGACATCATGACCGAAGAACAGGCGCGCAAGATCCGCGAGGCGGAACGCGCCGAGATTTACAAGATCCCCATGCTGGCGGCGGGCATGGCGGAGCGGTTCCTGCTGGCCGGGCTCACCAGCCTGCGCGGCATCCTGCTGAAGGGCAGCCAGCATTTGATGACGATGTATACGCTTACGGAGCAGGAGGCGGGCGCGGTCATCGAGTACGCTAAGAAACGGGAGGGAGAACTGGTGGCGGAGCGGGCGGCACAGGCGGCACAAATGGCGGCCCAGGCAAAGGTCGCGGCCAGCGCCACTCCAGAAGGTGAGATCATTGTGGACGCAGGATTGGCAGAAGGCGTGGCCCCCGCCACGCCGCCGCCGCCCATAGCTGTGGTTCCGGCCGAGGCGGCGAAAGCAGTCGAGGACGGCCCGAAGTGAACACGCGGGCCGCTACAACCTGGCAAGTGGCCAGTTCCCCAGGCGCACTTGCACAGGGGGGGTTATCCGTGGTTAACTGAAGCCTTCCGGCCCGGGATGCCGGCGGGCCAACCGCGGCATCACTGGGCAGCGCGCCCCTGGTTGCGGGCGCCGGAAGGATTGGATGAGCAGTAAGTCAGAGAAAGCGCCGGCGCCAGTCGGTATCAAACTGCACGAATTGGCCAAGGAAATGGGCGTGCCCAGCAGCCTGCTCAAGGATGAGGCTGAGAAGGTCGGCATTAAGGTCAAGAGCCACGCCAGCCTGCTTACGCGCGGCCAAGCCGACAGGCTGCGCGCCAAGCTGGAAGGCGGCAAGAAGCTCAGAGCCAGGCTCGAAGAGGACAAGACACGCCTGGTGCAGGCGAAAGCCAAGCCCACGCACAAAGGCGCCAAAGTGGGCGGCAGAGCCGCCCCTACGCCCGCCCCCGCGCTTGAGGAAGCGGCACCGGCTGCTGCTCCAGAGGCGCCCGAAGCGCCGCCGGCCGAGGCGCCCAGTCCAGCCGAAGAGTTGGGCGCCGGCACGCCCCAGCCTGTGATAGAGGGTGCGCCTGAGGCACCTGCGGCGGAAGCTATAGCGCCTGCCCCGGTATCCGCAATAGCGCCGGCAACCCCTGAAGCCCCCGCGGTCCCGGAAGCCGCCGTTCCAATGACCCCTGCTGCCTTGGCCGCCCCTGTAGTCCCTGCGGCCCCCGCAGCACTCGAAGCTCCTCCAGAAGCGCCCGCGGCAGCCGAGAAGGGTGCTGTAGTCAAAGACGAGTTGGTTCCATCGGCTTCCGTTGCCGGCCCACAGGTGATCACGGGAAGTGCCGTGGCCGTTTCTGCCGCTCCTGCGGCACACGCTGCCACGGCCGCGCCGGCGGCCAGAGTGGTGGAAGGCGCAGCGCCGTCTGCGCCCCCGAAGGGTTCTGTCACCAAGCGCCTTATGGCGGGACGGGAAGTGGCGCCGCCTATCCAGCGCGTAGCCCGCCAGGACCCGCGTTTTGGCGTCGTCGTTCCTGCGCCGCCGCCCCCGCCCAAGCCGGCGCCTGCTGTCTCCAAGGGGCGCCGCGGCGAGACGGTGCAGGTGGAATCCAAGACGCTGGAAGAGTTCAAGCCGCAGGTCTCCTATCCCACGCTCCCGGAAGGCGCCGCCGAGGAAGGCGAGGACCGCGGGCGCGTGGGACTGGGGCGTGGTATGCCGGTCCGGCGCGGCCCCGGCCCCGCACGCGGAGCCCCGATCAAAGGCATCTCGAAGGGCCCCCGCCGCGGCGTGGCGCTGTTGCAGGAAGACGACCGCCATCGCGGTGCGCGCCGGCCCAAGCGCTTTGTCGCGCCCAAGCCCACGATCAAGCGCGAAGGCCCCGCGGAAGTGACCTCGCCGGTCACCATCAAGGGTCTCTGCGAAGCACTGGGGATCAAAGCCGCAGCCCTGATCCACAAGTTCCTCGAACAGGGCAAGGCCGTCAAAATCAACGACATCCTCACTGACGAGGACGCGCAACTGTACGCCCTCGAATTCGACCCCCTCAAGCACGGCATTCTCATCAAGAAGGCGCGCGACATCGAGGAGGAGATGCTCAAGGCCGCCGAGGTGCCCGACAAACTGGAGGACCTGCGGCCGCGCGCGCCCGTGGTCACCATCATGGGCCACGTGGACCACGGCAAGACCTCCTTGCTGGACTATATCCGCCAGACCAAGGTCGCGGCGGGCGAAGCCGGAGGCATCACCCAGCACATCGGCGCCTACAAGGTCCACCATAGCAAGGGCGACATTACCTTCCTCGATACGCCCGG
>JBEKKG010001103.1:0-4397 GCA_050010835.1 Planctomycetota bacterium | reverse complement strand
TTAACGCATAGGTTTTATCCGCACTGCGGCCGTCTAGAGACGCAGCCGTTGGGAAGAGACTTGTTCGGCGCAGTGCGGATAGAACCCGTTGAACTAAACCGCTGAGGGGAAGACGCACGTATGTGTTTTGTGGCAGAGGGGCTGGTTGCGCGAAGAGCGAGGGGCGGAGGGGCAGGAGGACGAGGGCGCTGGTGGGTGTGAGGGCCGTTCCAAAGGGATCGGGTTGCGGCGCGGGAGGGAGACGAAAAGGCGGACGTTTTCGCGAACGGACAATGGCGCCCGCGCCACTTCGCAGAAGTGGACAACATACGGCGGATGATTGCGGCGAGGGCAGCGCAGAGTCACGACGTGTCTCCGGCGTTGGCTTGGCGCGGCGCTTGAGATTGGCGGGGATGTCTGCCGGCCCGTTGAGGTGGCAGGTCGCACAGGAAGACCATTTGGCCGGTGTGGCAATGTGGGCAGCGGGCAATGTCGGTGCCGGTAAGTTGTTTCATCCACTCTTGCAAAGTTTTGTGCTGCGGCTTGTGCGGCGGCGGCGCCTGCAGCAGGTGACGGCAGCGCCTCAGACAGTCTTTCTTGCAGCCGTTGGCCAGGATTCCAAAATGGCGCAGGCGTACGAAGCCTTTGGGCAGCACGTGGTGCAGGAAGCGGCGCATAAACTCCACAGCGGACAGGTTGGTCTCTTTGAGCCTGTCGCCGTCGCTGCGGTCGCGATAGCGAAAATGGACGCAGCCGTTTTCCAGTTTCAGCAGGCGTGAATTGGAGATGGCGATGCGATGGGTGTAGCGGCCCAAGTAATCGAGCGTCTGCCGAGGTCCGCCAAAAGACGGTTTCAGATAAACGACCCACGCCGTCTTGTAGAGTTGTGCGAGCAGAGTTGCGAAGGCGCGCTCGGTGTGCCACAGCGCGGTTGGCGCATTAAAGCGTAATTGTCCCTTCTCAAAAGCGGCTTGCAGGCCCGCGCGGAATTTGCCACGAAAGACCAAGGAGAGCGCCTCGACATTAAAAAGATAGTCCGGCCGCGCGTGGATCCACTTTTCTGGAGCGGAGACCAGCGCCCCGGCCGGGATCAGGCAATGCAGATGGACGTGGTAGTTCAACTGCTGGTCCCAGGTGTGCAGAATAGCCGTAAAGCCGAGTTTGCCGCCGAGGCCATGCCGCGTATCGGCGGCAAACTCCTGCAAGGTCGCGGCCACAGTTTGGAAAAACAGCGTATACAGCAGACTTTGGTTCTCAAAAAGCAGCGGGTTCAGCACATGTGGCAGTGTAAAGACGGCATGAAAGTACGGCAGCGGCAACAATTCGGCGCTGCGCGCCTCCAGCCATTTGGCCTTGGCGAGCATCTGGCATTTTGGGCAGTGCCGGTTGCCGCAGGAACAATAGACAGGATTTTCGTGGCCGCAATGGTCGCATTTTTCCAAACGGCCACCCAGTGCCGCAGTGCGGCAGTCCAAAATATCCTGCAAGGTTCGCGTCTGCGACGGCAGGAGCGTGTGCGTACTGCGGTATTCCGCGCCGTACTGCCGGAAGATGTCAGCCACTTCCAGCCGCGCGGGTGGCACTCTAGCTGCAGCAGGTGCCTCGCGGGCGCGGTGGCCCTCCGCGCACTTTCCCGCCGCCGCCGCGTGGGCGGCTGCGTGCATGGCGGGGCTTCAGCGCGCGGCCGGGCCGCTCTGGGAGTCTGGGAACGGCTCTGGCTTGCCAGTCCCTGCCGCAAGTGGCGCCGCCTGAGATTGTTTGTCACCTTGGCCCTGAGGCGGGAGGGGTTGCGCTCGCGGTGCTGCACACTGTGGCCCGCTGGCCAACAAGTCCGGGAGTTGCTCCGGACGCTTGCGGGCCAGGTGCAGGTAGATGGTGGTGGTCAGGATTGATGTGTGGCCCAAATACTCTTTGATGGTCTGCAGGTCGACACCCGCTTCCAGGAGATGTGTGGCGAAACAATGCCGCAGCGTGTGGCTGCCGCCTTGCTTCTGAATCCCGGCAGCCGCTTTAGCCCGCTGGTAGATACCATTGGGATAGTCTCGCGGCAAAGGTTCGCCTAGATGCGCCGGATCGAAATTCGGGAACAGCCAGAGTTGGGGCCGATACATTTTCCAATGCGCGCGCAAGGCCTGGAGCAAGCACGGGGAGAGGAGCGTGTAGCGGTCTTTCTCGCCTTTGCCTTTTTCCACGCGGACCTGCATGCGGCCACTGTCAATATGCCGGGCTTGCAGGCGCACCACTTCGCCCGCCCGCAGGCCCGTGCCGTACATGGTCATCAACAAGGTGCGGTGCAGCGGCTTCTGCGTGGCGGCGAAGAGACGCTGCAACTCGTCGGCGTTGAGGATTTCCGGCAAGCGTTGAGGCGTGCGGCGTTCCGGGACAGCCAGGACAATGGCGGGCCGGGACAAGCTCACGCCGTAGAGAAACTTGATGCCTGCGATGATCACCTTGATGGTGCTCCAGGCCATCTTCCGTTCATTCTGCAGATAGAGGATGTAGTCCAGCACTTGCCTGGCGCTGACCTTCTGCGCCGGCAACTGGTAGTGTTTTGTCAAACCCTCTACAGCGTAGAGGTACAAGTTCTGCGTGCTTTGCGACAGCCGCCGCAACTGCATGTCGCCGATCATCCGCTCCTTGATGCATGTCGCCGATCATCCGCTCCTTGAGCGTCTTCATGAACAGCCTCCCTTCGGCACAAGCCTTGACCGCCCGACACAGGCAATCGTTGGGAGACCATTATTCAAGAATCCATAAGGCGTGCGACATTCACCCCCACGTTACGCTTCCGGCGATAGCTCCACCGCGAAGCGGTTTAGTTCAACCGGGGTTAAGGTCGTCCAGAATTGAAAGTCCAGATGAGCAAAGAGGTCCCCATGAACGACCCGGGTGGGCCGTTTCATCAGGGGTGTTTCCCAAGTCGCCCACCAAAGGCGGCGACAGAGACGGCATACGCCGGTGTGGATGGTCGTTCAGGCCATCCATACACCGGCCATGTCGCCCTTGTGGTTGCGGGCGACATGGCATTGGATAACGCACAGGCGCGGAAAGAGAGCAAGCATGAGACGCATTAGCAAGAGACATAAGAGGCGAGGCAGGTCAACTAGTCTTGAGCGGGACAAGGTGTTCTCTTACGCCGCAGAGGACGGAAGGCAATCCATGCAAGCGCGTGCGCTGGCACGGCCCAGTTCGTTCGAAGGCGTCTTCGACGCACTCAAGGAGGCAAGAGCAAGAACCATTCACCACATTGTCAGAGCACAGAATCGGGTCCACAAGTTCTTGCACAAGGCGGGCGAGCTTAAGCAGTTGGGATTCTCGGGTTTGATGGATCGACGGCAGGTAGGGCGTTTTTGTGTTTACCAGGTCTGCAAGGATTGGGAGTGTTGCAGTGATCTGGTGAAGGCTGTTCGTGTGGGAGGTAGTTGGTGTCCAACTTCTAGGTATGCAGGTGGCTGCATGGAGGTCAGTGCGTACGTTCGCGATGCTGCATTGAGTGGCGTCATTTATGTACTCGACATCAGCGAGTATGCTCGCACCCTGATTCCGTCGTTTGCCATGGATATCGCACTGAGCGTTCGCAACGCAGTTGATTGTTTGGCAGTAGTGGACTGCAAGGCGAGTGAGCTTGACCTGCGCGGCCGGGCTCATTCTAAAGGTCAGGAATGCATGCTGTTGGGCATCCTCATTCATCCCGATCGCCAGCGCTACTACAACTGGCCCATACTGGTCCCCCTCGCGACGTGGCCTATGGTGGAGTACGACTGATCGGGCCTGGATCGAGTCCCATGAACGCCCTTCTCCTCCTACTGCCGGCTTCTCCTGCTCACAGAACATACGTCGCCACTTTTCATTGTTGATGTCCATCTGACAAGCCTTTGTCATTCGCCCCCATCTCTCACTGCCCACGTGTGCTGGATTTCGGCGGCGCGGCCTTCCACGTTGGCGTTGCGCCTACGGTTGTTGGTGACGTTCCTTCCGGGTGCGGTACAGATGGCAATGCTTGACAGAAACAATGTTGCCTTTGGCACGGCGCGCTTACCTGGCGCGGAGGAAGGCCAGAACAGCAATGGCTCCACCAACCTGGACAGCATTGCTGCGGCAAAATGGGTGATGACGCAAGCCCAGGTTGCGCTAACGGCAGCAGACGTTGACGAGCTGGAAGACCTCCTGGTTGCCCTGCTGGTCGAGCGACTGCGGCAGCACGATGCCACAAAAACAAGATGATTTGTCTTGACATTCGACTCGCGATTCGCATACGATACCCCTTGTCCGACAACCAAAGCGGTTAGTCCACAACTCATAGCCATACACCTCGGATCGCACAGCGTAGTGCCAGGAGCGCTAGCCATGGTTCAGCCAGATTCCCGTCATGCCGTTGCCTATATGCGTAAGAGCACTGAGGAACAAGCGCAGAGCAT
>JBEKKG010001102.1:0-2699 GCA_050010835.1 Planctomycetota bacterium | reverse complement strand
CTGTATACGACCCACACGGTCTTCTTGGCCGGGGCATGGACCACGTTCTCGATCTTGACGCTGTAACCGCCGGTGGGTTTCTGGCCGGCGAAAACCGCCACCACCATTTCCTTCTCAAAACTGATCTGCGGCGGCTGCGGATGCTCCTTGTCCTCTGTGAAAACCCGGATTTCGCCGACTTCGTCATACCGCCTCGGAGCACGCTCCGGCTGGCCGCCGTCGGCCAGCCAGACCGCAGTCATCTCGGCCGCGGAATGGAAAACGAGGCACTCCGCCTTCTGGTGCGCGGGGGTCCAATGGACCACGCCGCAAATGTGCAACACTGCCAGGACGATCTCAACTGGTTCCATTTTATTCAATCTCCGTAACAATGTAGTTCGGATCCCGCGGCCGCAGCGACTGGGTGGTGCAATCCACCAGGAAATCCAGGTCTTCCAGGACAATGGCGCCGAGCAGCGCCGTCTCGCGGGCCGGTTCTACGGTTGCGCGGTACGTGCCCTGCCGGCCAAGCACCTCAACCCGCGCCTCTTCTACGACCGCTCGTTTCTTCCTGCGTTGGTCGGCATAGCGTACCCAGGACTTGCCGGCGCTGGGCAATCCCAGTTGTCTCACGACCGTCTCCGGCAGCACCAGATGGGCCGCGCCGGAATCCACGATGGCGGACAACGTGACGCGACGCACCTTGTCCTGTGGCAGCACGCCGGCGTTCGCAAGCTGTACGTCCCTGTTGTTAGCCACCTTCACGGTCACTGAGAAACGGCCCATGTTTTCGTTTGCTGTCCTTCTCATCGCCCACCTCCAGGCTGCCTGCCGCCGGAACCGCCTGTCTGGATTATACCTCAAGGGCCGTCACAACGCGTTGGTGCCGCCGACGATTTCAGCGATCTCCTGGGTGATCTTGCCCTGGCGGGCGCGATTGTACTGGCGCGTCAGCAGCTTGATCATCTCGTCGGCGTTGTCCGTGGCATTCTTCATGGCCACGCGCCGCGCGGCGTGTTCGCTGGCGGCGTTCTCCAGCATCGCGGTGAAGAGCGCCATCTTGACCACCAGCGGCAGCACTTGGGCGAGGATGGTCTTGGGGTCCGGGTGGAACAGGAAGCCTGCGCCCGGCGCCTTCGCAGCGCGGGCGTCCGCGCCCGCCTTTACTCCCGCCGTATTCTCTGCGCCGCGAAGCCCCGCCAAAGGCAGGAGCGTTTCGTGTTTGGGCACCTGGGACGTCGCGCTCTTGAACGTGGCGTACACCAGGTAGACCTCATCCAACTTCCGCTCCTCATAAGCCCGCAGCAGCTTCGCCGCGATCTCATCGGCGCGCGCGAAGGTAGGCTTGTCCGAGATTCCCGCCAACCGCTCGGCCATGGGCAGGTTCAGGTACTTGAAGGCCCCGATGCCCTTCTTGCCCTGCACAATGAACTCGAGGCGCCGGCCTTTGGCTTGCAGTTCCGCGATCAAGGCCCGCGCCTCGCGGACCAGGTTCGAGTTGAACGCGCCACAGAGGCCGCGGTCTGAGGTCAGGAGTATCAGCACCGCGTTCTTGGGTTCGGGGTGCGCCTCAAGCAGAGGGTGTTTTATCTCGCCGCTTGCAGCCGCGACCTGGCCGATGATTTCCTTGAGCTTCGTCGTATAGGGGCGCGCGGCGACGGCGGCGCTCTGCGCCTTGGCCAGCTTGGCCGTGGCCACTTTCTCCATGGTCTTGGTGATTTTGCGCGTGTTGCGGATGGATTTCCGCCGGCGCAGAAGAATTCTGGTGTTCGCCATGCTCTAGCGCTCTTCCTCAAAAACGAACTACACCTTCCCCGCCGCCGCAGGCTCCTTTGGCGCCGTGAACCTGCGCTTGAACTCCGCGATCGCCGCGTCCAGCTTCTTGGTGATTTGCGGCCAGGCGGCCTTGAACTCATCGTCCAGCATGGTCTTGCTGGCCTCGAGCGCCTGGACTAGGTCTTTGTGCGCATCGCGGACCTCGGCGATGACACCCGCCTCGAAGCTTCGCACCTTGGCGAGCGGAATATCATCGAGGCAGCCACTGGTGGCGGCGTAGATTACGATCACCTGGTCCACTTCCGGCATCGGCTTGTACTGCGGTTGTTTCAGCAACTCAACGAGCCGATAGCCCCGCTCCACCTGGCGCATGGTCACGGGATCCAGCTCAGTGCCAAGCTGCACGAAAGCTTCGAGTTCGCGAAAGTTGGCCAAGTCGAGGCGCAGCGTCCCGGCCACCTTTTTCATCGCCTTGATCTGCGCATTGCCGCCGACGCGGCTGACTGAGATGCCGACGTCCACCGCGGGCCTGACACCCGCGTTGAACAAGTCGGGCTGGAGGTAAATCTGGCCGTCGGTGATGGAAATGACGTTGGTCGGGATGTAGGCCGAGACCTCGCCTTCTTGCGTCTCGATAATCGGCAGCGCCGTCAGGCTTCCGCCCGTGCCGCTGACGCGCGCAATCTTGTACTCGCCGGACGGCAGGCCGCGCGCCTCCTCCAACGCCTGCAATTCCTTCCGCGCATCGTCAACGAGCGCAGGGGCCTTGCGGGCGTCCTGGGCGGCCTGAAGTTGCGCTTGGGCCGCCGCGACGACGCCGGGATCATTTTTCACTTTGGCCAGAGCTTTGAGCAGGCGTCTGGCCTCGTGCAGTCCAATCTCGCCGGTGTAGACCTTGCCATTCACGCCGTCCTTGTCGGTGACCTTCCCTTCCTTGGCGGCGG
>JBEKKG010001101.1:0-4531 GCA_050010835.1 Planctomycetota bacterium | reverse complement strand
CAGTAAATGCGTGGCCCAGAGCGTACCGCGGGCGTCCCGCCCGCCTTCGTCCTCGCGCCCTGCCAGCCTGCCACGAGCGGGCGGGACGCCCGCGGTACATTTGCTGACATGCACCCCCTTGGCGCCGCTTTGAAAGCGGTGGCAAGTCACCGTACCCCAAAAGCGGCGCCAAGGCGCCGCACTCCAAAGACTCATGCTTTCCCGTAGAATTTCTTGATCATGGCCGCCACGTACTCAATTTGTTCGTCCGCAAGGAAGCGGTGGACGGGCAGCGTCAAGATCCGGCGCGACTGCGCTTCACAGACCGGGAAATCGCCCCTCTTGTAGCCCATCTCCAGGGCCGGGCGCTGCAAGTGCAGGGGGATGGGATAGTGGACCTTGGTCTCGATGCCGTTTTGCGCCAGGAAAGCAATGAGTTTCTCGCGGTCTGCCACCTGGACGATGTACGTATGGTACACCTGCTTGACGTCCGCGCGGCGCGGCGGCACAGTGACGCAGCCGTCCAGGTCCGCCAACAGTGAGTCGTACAAGGCGGCATTGTGGATGTGCTTTCTGACTACGTCCTCCAGGCTCTTCAGGCCGTAATTGGCGATGGCCGCCTGGATCGAGTCCAGACGGCTGTTATAGCCGAAGAAGTCCAGCTCATCGCGGTTCTTGAGGCCGTGGTTGCGGAGCTGCTTGATCTTCAGGTAGAGCTGCTCAGAGTTCATGGTCACAGCGCCGCCGTCCCCGGCCACGTTCAGGTTCTTCAAGGGGTGCAGGCTGAAGCAGCCCAGGTCGCCGAACGAACCGGCCTGCTGGGAACCGATGCTGGCGCAGACCGCTTGGGCCGCGTCTTCGAGCACGGCCAGCTTATATTTCCTGGCGATGGGCAGGATGGCCGGCATGTCGGCCGGATTGCCGGTCAAATGCACGGCGATAATGGCCTTGGTGCGGGGGGTGATGGCCGGTTCAATCTTGGAGACGTCCATATTGTAGTCCGGGCCGACATCCACAAACACGGGCTTCGCCCCAACGGCGACTGCCGCTCCCGCCGTGGAGATGAAGCTGTTGGGCGCGGTGATGACCTCGTCGCCCCGGCCGACCCCGAGCGCCACCAGGCCCAGGAACAGCGCGTCCGTGCCGGAGTTCAGGCCCAGGGCATAGGGGGTGCCGCAGAGCGCCGCCAGGTTCTTCTCAAAGACCTCGATTACCTCGCCGCCGACGAAATGCGTCAATTCGAGCTGCTCGCGCACGACTGCCCAGAGCCTCTCGTCCTTGAACTGCTTGGGGAGTTCCATGTACTTTACTTGCATCGCCGCCTCGCCCCTTTGCCTCACGAGTAAAACTTGCGAACCTTTTCGATCATGTAGTCTATGTGCTGCTCGTTCAGGTGCTGGTGTACCGGCAGCGTGATAATGGAGCCGCATTGCGCCTCTGTTACCGGCAGGTCGCCGCGCTTGTAGCCCAGGCTCTTGGAGCACTCCTGCAAGTGCATGGGAATGGGATAGTGTACTTTGGCTTGGATTTCGTTGTCAAGGAGGTATTTGAGCAGCCGGTCCCGGTCCCGGACCAGGAGCATGTAGAGATGGTAGACATAACGCTGGTTGGGTTTGCGGACGGGGATGGTGACGTGCGGGCTCAAGTCCTTAAGTCCGGCGTCCAGCCGGTTGGCCCACTTGATGCGCTGCTCTGTGATCCACGCCGCGTCCCGGATGAGCGCGTTGCCGACGCAAGCCTGGAGGGAATCCAGGCGTGAGTTGTAACCGTAGACGGCGACCTCGTCGCGGTTCTTCAGGCCGTGGTTGCGCAGGAGCTTGAGTTTGTTGCGGAGGGCCTCCGAGTTGGTCGTGATGATGCCGCCGTCGCCCCAGACATTCAGGTTCTTCAAAGGGTGCAGGCTGAAGGCGCCCGCATCGCCGAAAGTCCCCGTACACTGGCCGTCAATGGCCGCGCTGATGGCCTGGCAGGAGTCCTCCACGACGGCCAGCTTGTGCCGCCTGGCGATGGCCAGGAGCGCCGGCATGTCCGCGGCGTGGCCGGCGTAGTGTACCGGCAGCAACGCTTTGGTGCGCGGCGTGATGGCCTTCTCGATCAGCGCGGGGTCCATGACGTAGTCGTTCGGCACCACGTCCACGAAGACCGGCTTCGCGCCCGTGGCCACGATCGCGCCGCAGGTGGCCACGAACGTAAAGGCGACCGTAATGACCTCATCGCCAGGTCCAACGCCCAGGGCCTTGAGGGCCAGGAAAAGCGCGTCCGTGCCGGAGTTCACGCCCACGGCGAACCTGGCCCCGATCAGGCCGGCGAAGCGTTCTTCAAACTCTGCCACCGGGTTACCCAGCGTGAAGTCGGAAGTTTGGACCAGCTTGTCTATCTCCCTGAGGATGGGCCAGGGGTCGGCAAACTGCTCTTTGAGGTAGGAATACCTGACGCGCACGTTAGTTCCTTTGCCGGTCCCGAATCAAGGCCGAGTTCTGTCTTCTCCTCTTCTTTAATACTCTGTGCCCGCGGCACTGCAAGCGGACTTGGTGCATGGCAGCAAATGGAGCGCCGGCGTCCCGCCGGCCTATGCCCGGCGATGTAATGGCGCGCCGACGAAAGCCGGCGGGACGCCGGCGCTCCATAGGAGACCTGCATTTGCTGCCATCACCCGCTGGAAGCCTGCACCACAATCTCCCGTTGACACTCACCCTGCTCCAGTATACAGAGCATTGAACATGGCCGTTCCTGACGCTTCAAACCGGAAGTTGCGTGTAGACTTGGGCTGCGGTGACCGCAAGCCCGCGGGGTTTATTGGAGTTGACGTGGTGCCCGGCCCGTGCGTTGACGTGGTCGCGGATCTGACCAAGCGTTTCCCGTTCGAGGACAACAGCGTCGCCTTCCTGCGCGCGCATGATGCCATCGAGCACTGGCCCGACCGGCTGCACACCATGAACGAAATCTGGCGTATCTGCGAGCCTGGGGCCACGGTGGACATCGTGGCGCCCTCTACGGACGGGCGCGGTGCTTTCCAGGACCCGACGCACGTCAGTTTCTGGAATCAGAACTCGTTCTACTACTACAGTGTGGAGCACCCGGCCTACTTCGATCTCTGCCGCAAGTATGGCTTCCAGGGCGGCTTCAAGATCGTCAAGCTTCAGAACGTGCAGGAACCCGACAACGTAGTCCACGTGTGCGTGGAACTTACAGTTGTAAAGGAAGCGCCGCCCCCAGCGCCGCAGACCAGGCAGCCGGCGCACCTGCAAGATCCCAAGAGGGTGAAGCTGGGCGAGCTCCAACAGGCGGTCAGAGCAAACCCGCTTAATCGGCAGCCCTGGAATGACTTGGCCAAGTTCTGTCAGGCCCACGGGCTGCTGAGTGAGGCCGCTGCGCTTGCGGCGGAGCTTGCGGCAGAGCAACCGCGGCAGCTTGGCCTCCTCCTCGCGGCCGCCGGCTTGGCCCGTGCGGCCGGGAACCAGCAGGCGGCGAGAGGTTACTACGAGCGCGTGCTGGAGCTGGACCCTGCCAACCGGGAGGCCCGCGCGTACCTGAAGCCGGCTGTTGCGGCGGGTGCGCCGCCCACCGGCATCCCCTGCAAGCCGGAGGCGCCGCCGCCAGGTCCTGCGCTCGCGGAACCTGCGGAGTGGCATGAGCGCGCTCTGAAATTGGCCGCCGGGGGGCAATTCCAGGAGGCGCGGGACGCCCTGAAGGACTTGGTCACAAAGCACCCGGACTATAGCGTCGCGCTGAACGATCTGGCTGTCCTCTGTTACCAAGCCGGCTGCAAGGACGAGGCCTTGATGCACCTGGAGCGGGCCGCGGAACTAATGCCCAAGCATGTGAACACGCTCAGGAATCTGCTGGATATGTACCTGGCGCTCAAGCGCCACGCGGAAGCCGTGCGTGTCTGCAAACAACTGCTCGCCTTGAATCCTGCGGACCTTGAAGCGCAAAAGGTGCTGGTGAAGCTGCAAGCGGAGCCAGCCCCGTCAGCCCCCGTGGCAGCGCCGGCGTCCCCGCCGGCCCCGGCAACGGAAACCCCGGTTGTGGCACAGGCTGTCCAGCCTGTGCAGGCGGCTGCAGAAACACCCGCGCAAGTTGCCGCGGGCGCGCCGGTGCTCGAAGGCGGCAAGAAGACGGACAAGCCCGGCAGCACCGAGCAGCCCAAGACGCCGCCGCTACGAGGCGCTTCGCAAATCAGGCCCAACGCGCCATGCCCGTGCGGCAGCGGCAAGAAGTACAAGAAGTGCTGTGGCCGTTCTTAGTTCAGCGCAACTGCTCGAGAATCCTGGCGCTTAGCTCCCTGGCGTACCACCCGCTGTCCAGGAAGCGCGGCTTCCGGGCCAGTTTGCCCGCCAGTTCCTCCCGCCTTCGCAATCTCAATCCGCGGTCCGTGCCAAGCCGCGCCGCGATTTCCACGTATCCGTTTTCGCTGCCGGCGACCAGGTCCTGGAACTGCAAGTCCCGCAGCAATCCCGCAGTCATCCGTGAGCGGAACTCGGTTCCCTCCCAGGCCACCGCGGGAACTCCGCATTCAAGAGCCAAGGCGGCAGCCGCCACGCTCGTGAAA
>JBEKKG010001100.1:0-2703 GCA_050010835.1 Planctomycetota bacterium | reverse complement strand
AGCCCACGCCCTTGTCCATGCTGTCCAGCCAACTGGAGGAAACGTCCTCGACGTCTTCCATGTTGTCCTCTTTGTCAATCAACTCGCCGACGATGTCCTCCAGCTCCGCGGGCAGGTCGGCCAGCGGCACGTCGGCCCCTTTCAGCGGCTCCTCCATGCTCCACTTGATCGTATCGGGCTTATCGGGCAGCCATTTCTCGATGTTGGTTTGCAGTTCCTTGGCCGCTTCCAGGCCCCCTTCCTCGGCGCGGCACGCAATCTCCGATTTCGCGGGGACCAGGTTTTCAGCGGCCTTCTGGATTTCCTGATAGACCGAGTTCAGTTCCTTGGCGAGGGCCGAGTTGGAGAAATCCTGGTCGGCCACTTTGCTCAGGTCGGTAAACTTGTCGCGGAAGTACTTGGCCCAGTCCATCTCTTCCTTGGCCAGTTCGCCCATCTTCTTCTTATCCTCTTCGGTGAGGTCCTCCGGCTTCTTCTGATCCAGTTCCTCCGTGGCCTGGATTACTTTCTTCTGCTCCTGGATGAACTCGCCAACCTTCTCTTTGACGTCCTCCAATTTGTCCTTCAGACGCTGGCCGTCCTGAGCGTCTTCCAGGGCCGCGGCGCCTTCCTTCTTCTCCTTGTCCACGCTGGCGACAGCGCCCATCAGCCCCATCAGTTTGTTGAGGATGTCGGTCTGAGTGGCCTCAATGCCCTTCAGCGCAGCCAGCACCTTGGGTTGGTCCTTCTGCAAGTGCGCCATGTCGTCCACCGCCTTGAGCACTTGCGCCATCGGGCCGGTGTGCAGCGCCTTGAGGGTCGTCAGGATGTCGTTCGCTTCCTTCTTCACCGTAGCATTCTTGGCGCCGGCCAATTCGGCAACCAGGGCCTGCGTCGCGGTATTCACCTCAAGTTGGGACTCGCGGATGCTGCTGGCGCGCTTGTCCAGCAGCCCCTTCTGGACGGTTTCATCGAGGAACTCGCGCACGGTAATCGTCTTGCCGTGGGCCTTGGTTTGCAGGTCAATCAGCTTCTGGATGCGGTGGAAGAGCGGCTCGAAGGGGCTCTCGGGTTTCAGCGCCATCTGCTCGGGGGTCATGACGCGGAGCAGCAACGGCGCTGAACGCGCCAGCCGCGGCACGGCCGGGCAATGGTCCGTGGCCTCGGCGTAGAAAACGTAAGTCCCGCCAACTGTGAACTTGGCCGGGTCGAGCGTCACGGGATACAATTCCTTCGTGTCCTTGGGGCCGGGGATGGGAAACTCCCATTTCTTCATCACAGTGAGGTCCGCTTCCTTCTCCGCCTGGTCGCTCGTGCCTTCTTGCTTGCGGTAGACCAAACGGACCCACTTCAAGCCAAAGTCGTCTTGCGCTCTGATGCCCACAGGCACAGTGCCACCCGGAGGAGCGGAAAGGTTGAGCGTCTGCATCTCGAAGGCCACGGCGGGCAAGGCATCAGTTTGCGGCAGGATGCGGCCCTCAAAGGCGGTCTTGTTCTCAACGCCTTCTTTCGAGCGCAGGGAGATCACGTACGGCCCTTCCTTGAGCACGTTGAAGCTGGCCTCCCAGGTGTTCTTGGCGGCGCCGCTCTTCAACGGCGCGCTCCCGTCGGGCAACGTGATCCCGCCGGACTTCAACTCGCGCGTGGCCTTGAACACGAGCGTAGCTTTGGTGCCGGCCAAAGCATGCACCAAGCCGCTCGGCGCGGGCTGGCGCGAGGACCCCAGACCCGTGTAGGCCGGCGGCTCCAATAACAGGAACACTTCCTCCACTCCGGGTTTTTCTTTGACCGTGACTCTGCAGGTCATGGAACGCCCGTCCCCCGCGGCCAGGCAGAACGTGAAAGGCTTGGTGATGTTGGGGCACTCATAAATGAACGGCGCGTTGGGCGCATCCCGCTTCGCTGGTTCCAATTGTTTCAGCAGTTCCACGTCGGGCGAAGGCGCGGGGGACATGGGAATACGGCGCACGGCGCCGTCCAGTTCAGTGACCAGTGACGCCTCGGCTGGCAGGTTGCCCTTATCAACTACGGCCAGGCCGTAAACGGCCAGGCAGTCCCCGGACAGCACTTCGATGTCGCCGGCCGGGCGGAGCAAGACGTGGGTCTTGGAAAGCGGCGGCAGCCCGGCCAGCGGCTTGGTGTAGCGTGCCAGCGCGTTCAAGGCGTAGCCCCTCATCAGAAACGCGTAAGCAAGAAAGAGGCCGAGCACCAGCCCCGCCCCCAGGCCAAGATTGCGCAGGCGTTTGCTCTCCCACAGATCGCGCAGGTTCAGCCCCACAGCGCGGTCCGCGGCCTGCGAGACCACGCGCTGAATCATCGCCGCTGAGAAGGCGCTGTTGTCACCGGACAGATGCTTGTGCAGTTGTACCGCGTTGATCAGCAGGTTCTCGCGTTCGCCGGTCTTGCGCTCCAGGTAGACCGCGGCTGCTTGATCGTTGATCCGCCAGAGAAGCGGGCGCAGGACCCACAACACCAGCGCGGCGAGGCCGCCAAGGACGACGCCCAGGCCCATAATCAGACGCAGCCAGCCGGGCAGGTCACAGAGATTGTCGAGCAGGCAGAACAACAGAATGCCCCCGACAACACAAGCGGCATACTGCAACCCGCGTGTCAACACGACGGACGCGCGCCAGATTGACCGCGCGCGCTCCAACCGGGCCTGGATGTCGCCGATGGATTGTGCCCCGGCAGGCGCCTGGCTCTCCTGGGCTGGCGTGCCCTGGG
>JBEKKG010001099.1:0-3621 GCA_050010835.1 Planctomycetota bacterium | reverse complement strand
GGCGCGGCTCATGGCGATGACCCTGGCAGCGGGCGTGGGCGTGCTGGGGGGGATGCACTGGTGGCATTCGGGGCGGGGACTGGAACTGGCGCGCGAAGAATACGCGGTTGCCTTGGCCCGCTACAATGATGGGGAGGACAATGAGAAGCCCGCGCACGAAGTCACTATCAGCCGGCCTTTCTATATGGGGAAGTATGAGGTAACGCAGGAGCAGTACATGCAGGTCATGGGCACGAACCCGAGCCTTTTCAAAGGGCCCAACCTGCCGGTGGACGCGGTTTGGTGGGGACAAGCGCAGGAGTTTTGCAGGAAGGCGAGCGAAGTGGCCCTCTCCTTGCCCCCTCCCGCAAGGGGAGGGGGAAAGGGGGTTGTCCACCTGCCTACTGAGGCGGAATGGGAATATGCCTGCCGCGCGGGGACGGAAACCACGTATTGTTCGGGGGACAAAGAAGCGGACTTGGGGCGCGTGGCGTGGTATCAAGGCAACAGCGGCAATATGGCCCACCCCGTCGGCCAGAAGGAACCGAATCGTTTTGGCCTTTATGACATGCACGGGAATGTGTGGCAATGGTGCGAAGACTGGTGCGGGAAGTTCGCAGCCGAGGCGGCGACCGATCCGACAGGGCCGGGAACCGGCTCCTGTCGCGTCCTGCGCGGAGGCTCGTGGCTCCTCGTTCAGCGGAATTCCCGCTCGGCCAAACGTTACATGAACCATCCTGCCATGCGGAGCAACTACATCGGTTTCCGTGTGGTCGTGGTTTCTCGGACTCCATAACCCTCTTCGCGGTTGACGGTGTGGCACAGGCTGTTAGCCTGCCATCGGTGTCTGCAGGCAGGATGCCTGCGCTACAGGAGTCCAGCGATGTTCACGTCCCGAGAAAGAGTCCTGGCCGCATTGGCGCACCGCGAGAGCGGCATCCACAAGTTCGCTTACGAGAAGCTGCTCAAACGCCTCGGCCTGAAAGAGGAAATCGTCATCAGCGACCTGGTGCAGCAGCTTGCCCGGCCCTCGGAAGCGGTGTTGGATCGGCTCCACGTGGACACACGCTACGTGTTTGCCGGCGGCGCCAAGAGTTTCAACGGCGCGGTCGTCAAGCAAACGCGCGAGGGCCGGCTGTGGAATGATTTCACGGATGAGTTCGGCGTCACGTGGTCAATGCCCGAAGACCGCCCTTATTACTTCGACATCTCACGCTCGCCGCTGGCCGGGCTGTCGCTCCAGCAAATCCGGGACTATCCCTTCCCCAAGGGCGACGACCCCACGCGCTTCGAGGGCCTGCGCGAGCGGGCGCAGGCGCTCAGGCGGCACACGCCTTATGCGGTCGTGAGCGGCATTTCCGGAGTGGTTTACGAAACCTGCTGGTACATGCGCGGGCTGGAGAACCTGCTCGTGGACATGCTGGAACAGCCCGAGGTCCTGGAAGCCCTCCTGGACCGCACGCTCCAGTTCTGGCTGGATTGGTTCCGCCTCTTCCTGGACGAGGCCGCCGACGTGGTGGATGTCATCATGATCGGCGACGACCTGGCGGGGCAGGATGGGCCGCTCTTCAACCCGCGGCTCTACCGCGCCCTCATCAAGCCGCGCCAGAAGCAGTTGGTGCAATACATCAAGTCACGCACCCAGGCCAAAATCTGGTATCATTCATGCGGCGCGGTGAGCGAGTTCATCCCGGACCTGCTGGACAACGGCATTGACATCCTCAACCCCGTGCAAATCTCGGCCCGCGGCATGGAGCCTGCGAAACTCAAGGCCGCCTTCGGAAAACAGTTGGCCTTCTGGGGCGGAGGGATTGACTCGCAGCACGTCCTGCCCACGGCCACGCCGGATGAAGTGCGCCAGCACGTGCGCCGCAACGTCGAGGCTTTCATGCCCGGCGGCGGATACGTCTTCAACAACGTCCACAACATCCAGGCCGACGTGCCGCCGGAGAACATCGTGGCCATGTACGATGCGGCGTGCGTCTTCGGAAGGTACTGATCACAAATTGTGATAAGTTCCGAGCGCTCTACGGCCCCCTACTTCCCCTTCCCTATCCCATCTATGATCTTCTCGGTCTCGTCCTTGCGCTTCTTGGCCATATCCCTGAGTTCCTTCTCTGTTTCACTTTTCAACTTCACTTGCTTCGCGGTGTGTTCCATAGGGTTCATGCTATCGTCGGTCCCGCTACCACAACCCGCCGCAACAACCGCGATCCAGAGCAGTACGCTGTAACGCCGCATGGCGGCCTCCTTTTCTCCCGAACATCTCTATAACTACATCGAAAGATCAGCCACAGAGGACACAGAGAACACAGAGAGGATTTTACTGTTCTTTTCCGTTTTCTCTGTGTTCTCTGTGTCCTCTGTGGCAAACTACTGTCCGCTCGCCACCCGTTGCGCCCACAGCGCTTGCAACTCCCCGACGTTGCGCCCGAGAACCCGGTCCAGTGCCGCGGCCGTGGCGGTCCCGCTGCGCAGCTCCAGCACGAAGCGCACGAACTCCCGCGGGTTGGACTTGAGCAGGAATTCCACCAGCGAATAGCCGGCCGCATAATCCGTCGGCGTCATGTTGCCGCGGCTCATGCTGAACACGTGGTCCAAGCGCGGCAGCTTGCCCTGAGAGGCGAGGCGCCGGAGCGCCGCATTCCAGTTCTCGCCCGGCTTGACGGCGTCCGCGGCGGCGGTTTGAGGGTAGTTGAGAATCCGGTGCGCCACGGCGTTTTCACACCAGGCGGCGAAGCCTTCCTCCAGCCAGGCCGGGGCCTTGCCGTCCGTGGCCTCGGCCATGAACATGCGTCCCAGGCGGAACAGCGCCTGGTTCTCCACCGGCGGCGCGCCCGGCACGGCCATGACGAACTGCCTGTGCCGTTCATCGTCCTCGCCGCCTTGTCGCGGGCGGATGTGCTTGTACGCCGTCGTGCCCTTTTGGTCGCTGAAGATCAGCAGCTCATGCGTGGCCGGGCGGGTCTGGCAGAGCACCGTGGTAAACGTGGCCTCCTCAAGGCACTGGGCGAGTTTTTCCAGGGCGCCGGCGACCTGGCGCAACGACGCCTCGGAAAGCTGCGCGTGCAGGGCCACGTGGTGTGTTTCGGCATAGAGAAGCTGCAGCCCGGTCCGCTCCACCCATCTACGGTGGGCCTCCGGCACGGTCTTGAGCCGTTCGGCTTCGGCCTGGAGAAGCGCGGAGTTGTTGGCCTCGTGCTGGCACTGCGGGCAATACTGCCAGGGAACCGCAGCGGCCGGGTTAGGCATGTCCCTTTGCAGAGAAACGTAAGGCACGAACGGCAGCCGCGGGAGGAACTTTGTGCCCATGCACTTCTCGCAGGGCAGCGGCACAGGCCCCGCGCGCGCGCCGATCTGCGGCCCGTCCGGTTCAGGCTGCGGCTCAGCGGGCGCGGATTCAGGCGCGTTCGAGGACATTTGCTCAAGCCGTTTCTCCAGGCCGCCGGCCACGCTCGCAACGGCCGGCGCCGGCTTGGGTTTTGCTTTGGCAGGCTGCTCCCGCTCGTTATCGTCATCCTCAGCGCGCACCTGCTTTTTGTCCCGCAACGAAAGCAACTCGCCGAGGTCAGGGGCCTGGGCCTGGGACGCACCGGGAGCCAGGCGGATTTCAAGCGGCTCCAGCGGGTCCTGCGCCGGGGA
>JBEKKG010001098.1:0-2711 GCA_050010835.1 Planctomycetota bacterium | reverse complement strand
CAGTAAATGCGTGGCCCAGAGCGTACCGCGGGCGTCCCGCCCGCCTTCGTCCTCGCGCCCTGCCGGCCTGCCACGGGCGGGCGGGACGCCCGCGGTACATTTGCTGACATGCACCCAGGGGCGAGTGAGAATTGACAAGCCTGAAATAAAAATGAGCAAAAATCCGCCGTGCCGGAGCAGCATGGCGTATCTTTGCTCATTTTTCTGGCGCGCAGTCCCTTACAGAAGAACCGCGTGTTGTTGCATCGGCAACCTGCTTGCTGATCCATTCTCAAGAAGCCGGTTCCACAACCGGCAACTCGTTCGCCCCCCTTTGGAGAAAGGGCCGGCGAGGAGCTCTCAGGAACGCATCAACAACTGTAATCCCGCTCCCGATGGCCAGAAAAACAGTCACCAGGCAAGATGGCAAATCCTTATGCGCCACAGACTCGGTCCAACCCATAAGTCCCACTTATGGGTTTTGGAGAAGTGCCAGGAGAGGGCACTACTCCGAGTCTCCAAGGAACTAACACTCTGTTGGTCTGTTGTGGGGACAAACCAACAGCCAGACTGTCCTGTTGAACTGCAGAACGCCTGCGCATTTTCCCAGAGTCATGCCCTCAATGATGCCCTCTCCTCGCACTTCTCCTCGTACCAACCCTATGCCAGACACAGCACCAGCTTATGCTCTGGCATAATCAGCACGCTCGGGGTCGTGCCGATGCTTTTACGTCTCGCATACGCAATGCCATTTCATCGGCAAGAGCGGCAGGCAGTATGGACTTTGCATTGCAAAGTGTTTTAGATACATGACTTGTGCAAATTCAGTCTAGCGAGAGGCCTGACCCATCCGGGATGCCGCCCTATCCTGAATAGCATCCATGCAGAAAAAATTGCCTGGATCAAACACCAGCGTCGGCGCCCCGCCTCCAGCGGAGGCCAAAAAGAAGCCTTTCTTTCAACCGCGCGTTGTATAAGTAATGAGTGTGAATGTGAGGATTCCTGTGGTTGTGAGCCGCCGGGAATTGGAACCGATTTCTCCCGACCACGGTCGGGGTTTGGCGATTGGCCTCCTGTCCCCGCTAGGCTTGGCTGGGTGCGCCGGTCTCTTGGCTGCCATTCTCTCCGCTGCTGAGAAGGCCACGGCTGCCGGCGACGATCTCGCCACGGTCAAGACCAGGCTGGTCGCGCTCATCGCTCCCAACGAAGCGGCGGCACATAGCCAAGTCCAGAAAGCGGCGGGCCTCCTGAAGACGCAGAAAGACGACGGCTCCTGGCCGGACATTGATTACAAGAACGCCAACCGCGCCAACTGGCTGGCCTCCTCTCACGTGAGCCGCTTGAACGAGATGGCGCGCGGCTACTATGCTTCGCGCCTGCTGGGCCAGCCCGACAGCCAGCTCCACGCCGGCATTGTAAAGGGCCTCGACGCCTGGTTCACTCGCGACCCCAAGAACCCGAACTGGTGGCACAACCAGATCGGCGTCCCCCAGACGATGGCCAGCATCTTCCTGCTCTTGGGACCCGACGCCGTCCCTGCCCAGAAGCCCAAGGCCGTGGAGATCCTCAAGCGCGCCACCTGGGAAAAATGGACGGGCCAGAACCTGGTCTGGGGCGTCAATATCCAGATCGCCCGCGGCTGCCTCGAAGAATCCGCCGCGACCGTGGCGGCCGGCTTCGAGCGCTTCTACCGGGAAATCCGCATCGGCATCCAGCCCCAGGAAGGAGTGATGGCGGACTGGAGCTTCCATCAACACGGCAACGTCATCTACTCCGGAGGCTACGGCGAAGGTTTTTCAAGCGATTGCGCGCGCCTGGTCTACTGCGCCTCGGGCACGCGCTTCGAGGCGCCCGCGGAGAAGTTGAGAATTCTCTGCAATTACGTCCTGGACGGGCAGCAGTGGATGGTCCGCGGCAGCAACTGGGACTTCGGAGTGGTGGGGCGCGAGTTCACCCGCAAGAACAAGAACGCGCGCGGGCTGGTCTTCCCCGCGCAGCTTCTCGCCAAGCTGGCCACGCCGCGCCAGGAGGAGTTCAAGGCCTTTGCGGCGCGGCTGGAAGGCCAGCCGGGCGCCACGCCGCTTTCCGGCAACCGGCATTACTGGTGCTCGGACTTCATGGTCCATCACCGCCCGGCCTTCTACGCTTCCGCGCGGATGTACTCAACCCGCAATGACAACACGGATTCGCTGACCAACGATGAGAACAAGCGTTCGCACTTCATTGCCGACGGCGCTTTTTGCCTGATGCAGAGCGGCGCGGAGTATGCCGGCATCTACCCCGTCTGGGACTGGCAGAAAATCCCGGGCATCACCTGCGAACAGCGGGAGCAGATGCCTGAGCCGGCCAAGTGCCGCACGAAGGGACAGACCGCGTTCGCCGGCGGAGTTTCGGACGGGACGTATGGAGTGGCGGCCCTGGACTTCAAGCGTGAGAGCCTGGCCGCGCGCAAGGCCTGGTTCTTCTTCGATGACGCCGTGGTCTGTCTGGGCGCGGGGATTGCCTGCCAGTCCGAGCGGCCTGTTGCGACGTGTGTGAACCAGTGTCTCTTGAAAGGCGCAGCCCGCTCGTCCGTAGAGCAATCCTCTGGATCGCCGGGCGAGTTGGCAACTCGCCCTACGAGTTGGGCCTGGCACGATCGCGTGGGCTACGCCTTCCTCGGCGCGCCTGCCAATGCGCGCCTGGCCTGCGGCCCGCAAAAGGGCCGCTGGTCGGACATCGGCGTGGGTTCG
>JBEKKG010001097.1:0-2713 GCA_050010835.1 Planctomycetota bacterium | reverse complement strand
CCTGATCGAGCATCCAGCCATCATGATCCATGCCAGCGTGCCGCGCGCGGCCCGCGAAGCACTCGGTATCACCGACACGCTGTGCCGGCTGTCGGTAGGGATCGAGGATGTGCAGGACCTGAAGGCGGATCTGCAGCAGGCGCTCGCTTAGGCGCCGGTCCTGCGCAGCCCCGAGCCAAGCGCGTACTGCGCCCCGGTTTGCCGCCCGGCATGATGGGGGACCACGGACATACTATCGCCATGCGGCTCAAGGCATTGATCCTGATCACGGCATTCCTAGTTGCGCCGGCCGTGCGGGGCGCCGATCCGCAACCCTATACGAAAGGGTGGTTCGGGATCCGGACGACCAAGAACCACATGCAGGTGCGAAACCTGCGCATTGTGCGGCTGGCTGGGGACTGACGTAACGTATCTAAGTGAGGCGAACGGCTTGACCACAATGGGTACGGAGACAGCGCCGGGCAGGAGCGACCGCAGGCCGCAGCGCGCAATGGCCATGGTGTGCGTGCCGCAGACTTCCATGACGGAGACCGTCCGCCCCAGCCTGCCGGCCAGTGCGGCAATCTGCTCCGCCAACTGGCGGCACAACTCAGGGCTGCGGTAGGTTTCGAGCCGCATAAACCTCCTCCAGCAGCCGCAGGGTTTCCTCGGCTTCCTTTTCATCCATGATTGCCAAGGCGAAGCCCGCATGAACAATTACATACTGGCCGGCCTGCACTTCCGGCGTCAGGTCCGTCTGGATCTCCAAGAACAGCCCATCCAGGTCAACTCGCGCCTTCTTTTCGGGCAGCAGCTTCACGACGCGGGCCGGCACGGCAAGACACACGGTTCACCTTACCTTCCCGGCCTGAGAGGCCAGCCAAGCCTGTCCCAGCGCCAGCCCACCGTCGTTGGGCGGCACGAGATGGTTGAGCCACACTTCGAAGCCGCGCCCGGCAAGCCGCGAGGACGCCAGGCGGGTGAGCACGCGGTTCTGGAATACTCCGCCGCTCAGCGCCACCGTGCGCGCGCCATAAGCCGTGCGACAGCGCTCCGCGACCGTCAAGATCATCTCCCCCACCGTGGCATGAAAGCGCGCCGCCAGCCGCGCCGGGTTGCCGGCATCCGCGCCCAGCGCGCGCACCAGCGGTTCGAGAAGTATCCGCGCCGGCGGGCCTTCCGCAAGCACGCACGGGTAGGGAAGGAACTCGTCCCCGCACGCGGCTTCCAAACGCATTGCGGCCTCGGCCTCGTAGCTGGCCGACGTCCCCAGTCCGGCGAGGACCGAGGCCGCGTCGAAGAGCCGCCCCACGCTGGAAGTGCGCGGACAGTTCGCATCCGCGGCGAGCAGGCGCAGCGCTGCCTCAACCCGGGACTTCTCAACACAGAGGACACAGAGGAACGCAGAGGAACAGCTTCCTATAATTTTTCTTCTCTGTGTCTCTGTGTCTCTGTGGTTCAATGTTTTTCCTCTGCGGTCCTCTGCGTCCTCTGTGTTTAGAGAGTTGCCCGACTGCCACAACAGCGCGAGCGCCGCGCGCCACACCTCCCGTGCCGCCACGTCCCCGCCGGGCAGCGGGAAGTATTCGAGATGCGCCACACGTTGCATGGCCACTGAATCGGCACATAAAAAGAACTCGCCGCCCCAAGCCCGCCCGTCCGTCCCAAGTCCCGTGCCATCGAACGCCACGCCCAGAACCGGCTGCTCGCCCCGCCAGCCCCGCTCGGCCAGGACTGACGCCACGTGGGCCTCGTGGTGCTGGACCCGGACGAGCGGCAGGCCGCGCTCGTGTGCATAAGTCTCGGCGCACCGCGTGCTCAGGTAGTCCGGGTGCAGGTCGCACGCCACAACTGCGGGCCGCACGTCCAGCAGCCGTTCGTACTTGGCCAGGGTCTCGGTGTAGAAGGCCAGCGTCCGTTCGTCATCCAAGTCGCCCAGATACGGCGACAGCACTGCTGCACCTGGACTCGTCAGGCAGAACGAGCTTTTCAACTCCGCCCCCGCGGCGAATACGCTCTGCTCCACGTCTATTGGAATTGCTTCCGGCACGAAACCCCTCGCGCGGCGGATGACCTGCACCGGAGGGATTCCCTCTCCCCTGTGGGGAGAGGGCCGACGTGAGCGAAGCGAACGCGGGGTGAGGGGGTGGGTGAGGTCCGGCGTAGCCCCCTCACCCGGCGCTAAAGCGCCACCCTCTCCCCACTGGGGAGAGGGTACTTGCGCACCTACCACGCGGACGATGGAGTCGTCCGCGCGGTTGTGGATGTCGCGGTCGTGGACGAGGAACCCGTCCGCGATACCCGCCAGCCGCTCGCGCGCTTCGTCATTGGTGCGCGCGAGCGGCTCATCGCGGCGGTTGCCGCTGGTCATGACCAAGGCGGCGAAGCGCACGCCGGTCTCGAACAGGAGCATGTGCAACGGCGTATACGCCAGCATCACGCCGAACTCCGGCACTCCGGGCGCCACCTCGGGGGCCACCACGGTCTGAGGGCGTTGGCGCAGCAGCACGATGGGCCGCGCCGGCGATTCGAGCAGCGCACGCTCGGATTCGGAGACCTCAGCGTAGCAGGCGATGTTGTCCAGGCTGCGCGACATGAGCGCGAATGGTTTGCAGGGCCGCTCCTTGCGCTCCCGCAGCCGCCGGACCGCGGCCCCATTGGCCGCATCGCACGCGAGGTGGAAGCCGCCAAGGCCTTTCAAGGCGATGATGCCGCCGGCCGCCAGCACCGCCAC
>JBEKKG010001096.1:0-2717 GCA_050010835.1 Planctomycetota bacterium | reverse complement strand
TAGATCCTGGCAGGCTGGGCCCAGAAGACGCGCAGTTCGGGGTCAGGGTCGGCACACTGGCTGAAGAAGACTCGCGCCGTCAGCGTCGCGTTGGGCGAGAAAACCGTATCGGGGGCCAGCAGCAACCGGGCCATCACGCCCGCGGCTGCCTCATTGGGCGCGGAGCGGTAGGGCTGGCGAATGGGCGCGAGGCGCAACGCGTGATTCTTGCCGGCCTCATCCGCTACTATGGTCGGGTATTGATCCAGCCTGCCGATCAGCGGATCCACCTCGAAGTTCTCGACCTTGCCTTCAAAGTCCGTACGGAAAACCCGGCGCCCGTCGGCCTGGAGTTGCAAAGAGGCCGGGACGGCGGGTGGCAAGCGTTCCCCAGGGGGCAGGGATGCTGCCGGCTTGGACGGCTGAACTTCCGGCGCAGGCGGCGGCGGGTCCAGGCGGGGGAGGCCCTTACGCCGGTTCATCATGAAGAACAATAGGCCCACCAGAACCGCAATCAGAACGAAGACGCCGCCCAAGCCCACAGCCTGGCGCCGCGGCCGGCGGCGGCGAAAGCTTCGCGTGGGCACGCCCGAACCGTCCCCGCCGCCAGGTTCTTCCTTCTCGCTTCTCTCCTTTGCGGGGCCGCCCGGAGGACGAGGCGCCGCTCCTCCCAGGGACATGGAGGATTTGGCGGCTTTCCCTATTTTCAGCGATGTAGAGGGCCGCGGCCGTTCCAAGGTCTCGCCTTGCTGGATGCGCTCAATATCCTTCGCCAGTTGCACGGCGTCTGTGTAGCGGTTCTCGGGGTCCTTTTGCATCAACTTCGTGACGATGCGGGTGGTGCCGCTGGTGATGTCCGGATTGACAGCCTGGAGACTGGGCACGGGGTCAGTCACGTGCCGCGTCATGATCGCAGCCGCGGTAGGACCGTCATAGGGCACCTTGCCGCTAAGCACGTGATAAAGCGTAGCGCCAAGCGAATAGAGGTCCGTGGCCGGAGTCAAGTCGGACTTCCCGCAAGCCTGTTCGGGCGAAATGTAGAACGGCGTGCCCAGGGCCTCGCCGGTATGTGTAAGGCCGGGATCGTCCGCAGTGCTTTCCGCGGTACGCGCCAAGCCCAGGTCTGCAAGCTTGGCAATCTTGTGGGCCTTGTCCAGCAGGATGTTGTCGGGCTTGACGTCGCGGTGCAGGATATGGTTGCTGTGAGCGTGGGACAGCGCCAGGGCCATCTGGCGCGCGAACTCCAGTGCCAGCTCTTCCGGCACTTTGCCGCCCAAGCGGCCCATGTATTGACCCAGGGATTCCCCTGCCACGTACTCCATGGCGAAATAGCAGAAGCCATCGGCCTCGCCCACATCTATGCCGCCCACGATGTGGGGATGATTCAGCTTGGCGACGGCCCGGGCTTCCCGCACGAAGCGCTCGCGGAAGTCCTTGTCCTTCGCCATCTGGGGCGCCAGAATCTTCAGGGCCACCTCACGGTCCATGGACATCTGCTTGGCCTTATAGACTGCGCCCATCCCTCCCGCGCCCAGCTTGGAGAGCACCTCGTACTCACCGATCCTGCGGGGTACTGTCTGGGTTCTCAGGACTTTTTGGAGCTGTTCTTCAGTAAGATAGCCTCGCTTGATGAGGATTTCGCCCAACTGCCTGCGGAAGCCCAGCTTCTGCGCGGTGAGCTGGGCTTTCAGCGCTTCCTCAAGCTGCGCCCGCGTGATGAAACCCAGCTTGACGGCAACGATGCCGAAGGTGCCGATCCCCTCGGAACGCGGTTTTTTCGAATTGTCTGTGGGCACTGCCATGCTGTGCATCCTCAGCCACTGTTGACCTTGCAGGTGGCGCAAATGCGCAGGTGTGCGAAGTTCCGCGCCAGATACTCCTTGCGCAACAGTGTGGACCACGGCCCGTTCCAGATCTCATAAACCCCCTGCGCGCGCACATCGCCCAGCTTGACGGCGCGCTTGTAATCCACGCAGCACAGCACGGCCTCCCCCGCCCACGTGAAGACCATTGTATGAAACAGGCGGCGGCATGAGCTATTCGGTTTCAGGACCTCGTCCGGCACGGTTTTCAGATCGAGCTGATCGCCGCGGCTATCCATGCCGATCACATGCACTTCGAAACCCTCGGCCTCCCAACGCTTCCGCAGCGCCGGTATCTCCGGCACCACCTGCTTCAGGCGCACGGTGTTGATCCGGACCCGCAGCCCCTGCCGCACTTCAGGATGCCGGCGCAACCATGCGCACAGCGCCTCCAGGTTCCTCATCACCTGCTCATAGGGCAAAGCCATCACCTGCTCATAGACCTCCTTGGAGACGCCGTTCACCGATAGGAACAGCTCGTTGATCAGGCCCGTGCCGGCCAACTGCTCAACCTTCTCGATGCTCAAGAGCGAGGCGTTGGTGGTCAGGTTACGCGCGGATTCAGGGCAATACTGCTTGAGCAGCGCGTACCGGGCCGCCAGCTTGGGGTCCAGCAAAGGCTCGTTATCCAGGCAGAGAATGAACCGTTCCACAGGCGCGTGGGCCGGACCCGGGCCTTGCACGGAGCACTCGCGCGCGATCTTTTCAAAAACCTCGTCGCTCATCCGCCCGCGCGGCAATTCGTCTTTGAGCTGCGGGTAGGAACAGAAAACGCAGCCCCCGTTGCAGCCGGACTGGGTTTCTATCACGACGGTCCTCGGGAAATTAGGCACGGGCTTGCGCAGCACGCGGTTGCAGAGCCGCTCCATTACGCCC
>JBEKKG010001095.1:0-2722 GCA_050010835.1 Planctomycetota bacterium | reverse complement strand
CAGCGGCTTGGCATCGGCAGCGGGGTCTTTGAAATCAGCCAGCTCCTTTTGCGCATCCTGGGAGAGTTCGCCGCCGAGAAAAGCGGAAACGGGGTCCGCCTTTTCTTTCAGTTTGTTCGCGAACGAGGTCAGATCCTTGATGTCCGCGGGGATGACAGTGGTTTGCACCTCGATCCATTCCGTGGCTTTGCCGGTCCGCCACGACTCCGGAATGGAAGGAACTTCGGAAGTCATGTAGTTGATGAAGAAACTGAAGATGCCGGCCTGCGCGGCGACGTAGAGGAACTGGGCGAGCACCGCCAGCACGAAATGCGGACGCGTCCAGATGGAATGTGATACCGTGGGCGTGGAATCATCGAGGTGGTAATCGTCCTCCATCTTAACGTCCGGGATGTAGGCGAAATAGAAGATCACCGCCAGCACCACGACGACCACGGCCACAATGAGGTAAGGGATGTAAAGCGTCTCGCTGCCGGTGCTGCGGCCCGTGCCGGCCTCCTTGGTATAGAAGAACATGCCGCCGATGATCGGTCCGAAAACCCAACCCAGGCCGTTGCAGGATTGAGCCAGATTGATGCGCGCGGCGGCGTAGCGCTGGGGGCCTAGCACCGTAGTGTATGGATTGGCGATGGTTTCGAGGAAGGTCAGCCCGGCGGCAATGGTGCAGACACCGGCCAGATAGCCGATGAACGCCGTCGTCGGTGACACCGATCCGGTGTGCACCAGCGCGTTAATTTTTGTGGCCGGGATGAACCAGAAACCGCCGGCGGCCACCAGCAGAAGCCCGGCAATGATGCCGCCTTTATAGCCCAGTCTGGTCGCCAGCACGCCCGCGGGCATTGCCATCAAGAAGTAGCCAAGGTAGTGGGCGAACTGCACCCAGGCGGATTGCGATTTGCTCAGGTTCAGTTCATCCTGAAAGTGCTTGTCCATTACGTCTATCATCCCGTTGCAGATTGCCCACAGGAAGAAGAGTGAACTGACAAGCGCAAAGGTGACGGCAACATTCTTGCCGTCACTGAGTACGAACATGCTCTGCTTGGATGTGTCCGTGGTATTGGATGAACTCATGGAATGCGTGAGGCCCCTCTCCTCAAGGCAACCCCACCTATGGAGCTACCGTTTTCCGGAATAGTAGTTTGTCCCCCCTTGAGTGCAACAGCAAGACACGTTTTTTCAACATTGCATTGTTTGTAGCGCAGGCATCTTGCCTGCACGGTGCAGGCTGGAAGCCTGCGCTACGTGAATAATCCAGCCTTCTGCCTGAAGTGGCGCTTTACGACTGGAAGCAAGGGTTATAGACTTGCCCCGGAAATCTCATCCCGGGGAGTGCGTCATCGTGGAAACGCCTGAGGGACGTGCAGCCAGGGGCGGCGATCCCGGCCGGCGCGAGGCGGATCGGGCGCTGTGGCAGAGCAGAGAACGGCTGGCGGCCATCGTGGAGCTTGTCCCCGATGGCATCTGCATCCTGGGCCGGGATGGCCGGATTATTTTTGCCAATGCCGCGGCGGAACACATTCTCGGCACGCCGCGCCACGAGATGGCCGGCAGGGCCATCAACGATCCCGCCTGGAAGATAACGACGGTAGAGGAACAGCCCTTTCCCGATGAGGACGTCCCTTTCGCGCAAGTCATGCGCACCGGGGGGCCGGTTCACGGCGTGGAGTTGGCCGTGGAGCGCGCCGACAAGACGCGCGTAATCCTGACCGTCAACGGCTCCCCCATGCGCAATGCCGCGGGGGATATCACCGGCGTGGTCCTGTCGTTCTCCAACATCACCACGCCCAAGCGCGCCGAGCGCGCGTTGCGGGAGAGCGAAGAACGCTACAGGCGCCTCGTGGCCGTGTGCCCGGACGCGATCTTCATCAATCGGAGCAACAAGATAGTCTTCGTCAACGAGGCCTGCCTCAAACTGTTCGGGGCGGACCGCCCGGAGCAACTGCTCGGCAAATCCCCCTTCGACTTCACGCATCCCGACGACCACGCGCTGGTGCGGGCGCGCATTCGCCGCCAATTGGAGAATGGCGAGCCGGTGGCATTGGTCGAGGAAAGGATTTACCGCCTGGACGGGAGTTTGATCACCGTCGAAGTCGCGGCCGCGCCCATCATTGACCAGGGCGTGCGGTCCATCCAAGCGGTCCTGCGTGACATCACGGAGCGCAAACGCGCTGAACAAGAGCGCGCCAGGCTGGAAGCCCAGATGCAGCACGCGCAGCGGCTGGAGAGCCTGGGCATCCTGGCCGGCGGCATCGCCCACGATTTCAACAACCTGCTGGTCGGCATCCTGGGCAATGCGGACCTGGCGTTGCAGGACCTCTTGCCCCAAGCGCCGGCCCGCAAACGGGTCGAAGACATCAAGGCGGCGGGCCTCCGCGCCTCGGATCTGACCAGGCAGATGCTGGCTTACGCCGGCAAGGGCAAGATCGAGGTGGAGGTGCTCGATCTCAACAAGCTGATCGCAGAACTGGCGCATCTCCTGCAGGTTGCCATCTCCAAGAAAGTGGCGCTCAAGTTCAACTTCTGCGACAGACTCCCGGCTATCGTGGGCGACGCCGCGCAGCTCCAACAGGTGCTGATGAACCTGATCACCAATGCCTCGGACGCCATCGGGGACACCCACGGCACTATCGCGCTTGCGACCGGCGCGGTGGAAGCCGGCCAAGAGTACCTGGCTTCGGAGTTTGCGGCCCAGGGTTTGCCCGCGGGCCCATACGTCTGCCTG
>JBEKKG010001094.1:0-2722 GCA_050010835.1 Planctomycetota bacterium | reverse complement strand
CGGGATGCCGATGCCGGAGCCCTGGGATTTCAAGATCGAGTTCGATGAAAAGAACGGGCACCTCAAGAGCGTCGTGGACGGCGACAACGAGAAGTACAAGGCCTACATCGAGGCCCACGACTGGGCCACCGACTCCACTCGCGAGGCCGTGAAGAAACTCATCCCCATCGCGGAAGAGACCAAGGTCATCGTCGCCCTCGAGAACGTGTGGAACAACCTCTGGGTCAGGCCCGCTCTGCACAAGTGGCTGGTCTCCTCGTTCGAGAGTCCCTGGGTGAAAGCCTACTTCGACATTGCGAACCACGTTAAGTACGTCCCCGTCAAGACTGAGGAATGGATCCCGATTCTCGGTCCGCTCATCGCCAAGTGCCACGCCAAGGATTTCAAGCTCAATCCCGACGGCCACGGCGGCACTTGGCCCAACCTGCGCCAAGGGAGCGTCAACTGGCCGGCGGTCCGCAAGGCCCTCGATGAGATCGGTTACAACGGCTGGCTGACGATTGAAGGCCCGGGCAGTCCCAAGGACCTGGATCTGATCTTCAAAGGCGAATAGGTAGGACAGGCTTTCCAGCCTGTCCGGACAGCCTGGAAAGGCTGTCCTACCGCCTGTCCGGACAGCCTGGAAAGGCTGTCCTACCACCACTTCGGGGAGGTTCGTGCGATGGCCGCCCATCAGGCGTTGCTTCTCTTCCTGGCCGCCGGAGCTGTGTGTTTCGCTCAAGACACCGCGCCGCTCCCCAGTGACGTCAAGGCCGTTTGGGATTTGGGCAAGGCCTGGCGGGAGAAGACCCCAACTCGTGAGCGCGTGTGCCTGAACGGCCTGTGGCGCTGGCAGCCAGCGGCGAATACCAAGGAGGAGCCCCCCACTGGCCAGTGGGGCTGGTTCAAGGTCCCCGGATGCTGGCCCGGGATCACCCAGTACAACCAGAAGGACTGCCAGACCGTCCACGCGCATCCGGCCTGGAAGAACGAAAAACTTGGCGGGGTCACCACGGCTTGGTACGAGAGGGAGATCACGGTTCCCGCGGAGTGGGCCGGCCGCCGCATTGCCGTGTACGCGGAATACTTGAACTCGTTTGCCGGAGTTTATGTGGACGGCAAGAAAGCAGGGGAGATTCGTTTTCCAGCGGGCGAAGTGGAACTCACGTCCGTGTGCCGCCCAGGCGGCAGGCACCTTCTATCCCTGCTCGTCGTCGCCATGCCGCTGAAGGAAGTCATGCTCTCCCACAACGACACCAACTCGGCCAAAGAAGTGAAGAGCACGGTGCATCGCCGCGGTTTGTGCGGGGACGTCTACCTGTGCGGCACGCCCGCCGCCGCACGCATCACCGATGTGAAGGTGGACACGTCGGTGCGCAAGGGAGAGCTCACGCTCGACGCCGCGTTGCTGGGCCTCGCGGCGGACGCACAGTACACGCTGCGCGCCCAGATCACGGACAACGGCCGCGGCGCCGGGGAGTTCACCAGCAAGCCGTTCAAGAGCAGTGACCTCAAGGAAGGCCGCCTGGCCTTCACGGAGAAATGGAAGCCCGAGAAGCTCTGGGACATCCACACGCCTCAGAATACTTTTCTCCTGAGTCTTTCCTTGCTGGACGCCGGCGGCAAAGTGCTGGACGCCGCGCTGCCCGAGCGCTGCGGCTTCCGCGAGTTCTGGATTGACGGGCGGGACTTCTATCTGAACGGCACGCGCATCTTCCTCTCCTGCGTCCCGGTTGACAATGCCGGTGTCGGGGCCGCGTGGGCGAGTTACGAGGGCGCCAAGGAGAGCTTGTTGCGTCTCAAGAGCTTCGGCATCAACTTCGTCTACACCCATAACTACGGCTGCCTGCCAGGCGACCATCTGAGCTTCGCTGAGGTCCTGCGCGCCGCGGACGACGTGGGACTGCTCGTCTCTTTTTCGCAGCCACATTTCCACGACTATGAGTGGAAAGCGCCCGATGCCGACCAGAATAACGGCTACGCCCGCCACGCGGAGTTCTACGTGCGCGCCGCACAGAACCACCCCGCGGTCGTGTTCTATTCCATGAGCCACAATTCCACAGGGTACAGCGAGGACATGAATCCCGACATGATTGACGGGCTCAAAGAGCCGCGCGAGGCCTGGTCCCTGAACAACTCGAAGCTGGCCCTGCGGGCCGAGGCAATTGTCAGACACCTCGATCCCGGCCGCATCGTCTATCACCACTCTTCGGGGAACCTGAGTTCGATGCACAACAGCAACTTCTATCCGAACTTCGCTCCGGTGCAGGAACTGTCCGACTGGTTCGAGCACTGGGCGAACCAGGGCGTGAAGCCGGCCTTCACCTGCGAATACAGCGCCCCCATGACCTGGGACTGGACCATGTACCGCGGCTGGTATAAGGGCAAGCGTGCCTTCGGCAACGCGCAGGTGCAATGGGAATTCTGCTTGGCAGAGTGGAATGCGCAGTTCCTCGGCGACCGCGCTTTCCAGATCAGCGAGATGGAGAAGAACGTCCTGCGCTGGGAGGCCAAGCAGTTCCGGGCCGGAAAACTGTGGTATCGCTGGGATTATCGCCCCTACGAAATAAGTTCCAACGTCTTCGAGGACCGGAACACGGTCATGGCCCTGTACACCACCGACAACTGGCGCGCTTTCCGCACCTGGGGCCTCTACGCCAACTCCCCGTGGGACTACGCGACCTTCTGGAAGATGCGCGAGGGCCTGGACCGCAACGCCCTGCAGCCCTGCAAGACGGACTGG
>JBEKKG010001093.1:0-2723 GCA_050010835.1 Planctomycetota bacterium | reverse complement strand
CTGGATGACCGGGTGCAGTACTGGGTGGGCGCTTTCAACGGCCCGGATGGAACAATCGTGACGGACCCGGAGATATACGAGGGCGGCAACCGCAGCAGCGATAAAAATCAAAAGGACCTCGCTTGGCGCGTCGCCGGCCGCCCGGTGTGGAACAAGGAGGCCTGGTATGGCCGGCTGGAGTTCGGTTACGCCCGCACGGACGGCTATCGCGGCTCGGACACCACCGTGACCCCCGGCGCCCCGCTTAACGATCTCAATGAGGAGGAAACCGCCGTCAATCGCCAGGCCGCTTGGGGTTGGTACAGGCCCGGTGACAAGGTCAAGGGCTGGTGGCTGCGCGGTGAATGGGGCTCATTCCATGACCGCTACAGTTCCCACTTCGAACCCACCACTGCTCTGGGATTGGGCGGCTTCCAGCCTCAGGACTCCGCGGGCAATACCTATTTCTACCAAATTAACCCGACGCCAGTGACTGTGACCGGCTGGTACGGCTCAACCGGCTATAAGCTGTCTGACTCCATCTTCAGCGAGACCTTGAAGAACGGCAACTTCATTGAGAAGATCCTGCATGATCTGGAGTTCGATTTCCGCGCTGAGGCGTTCCACAACATTGCGATTGAGGCTCCAGCCAATCCGGATCGCCAGACCGAGTTGTTCAATACCCACGCTTACACTTACGGCGTCAACTACTACTTCAAAGGGCATAATATGAAGATGCAGGCCAATTACATCTACGTCGTCAATCCGCAGGATGCAAACTTGGGCCTCCGCAACATCCGGGACAATGTTTTCGTGTTATCCTCCCAGATCATGTTCTAAAGAGGCCGGTCAGAGCAACCTCCGAAAGGGCGGCGTGAGCCGCCCTTTTTCTATGGAGTGCGGTGACTTGTCACCGCTTTCAAAGCGGCGCCAAGGCGCCGCACTCCAAAGCCCGCGGTACAAGTTGACACACCGGCGCCCGAGGAATATAAGGAGTCTGTGCAGCCGTGCTTTCCTCGTGGCGCGGGCATAAGGGTGCAAGTCAAAATGGACAAGGACATCGAGATCGCTCAATACGGCAGCGCCCTGCTGCTCCTGCTGATGGCCGTGGCCGTGGCAGGAGCAATGCTGGGACTGAGCCGCCTGGTCAGCCCGCACAACCCCACAAAGGAGAAACAACTTACCTACGAGTGCGGCGAGAACCCGCTCAGTTCCGCATGGTTGCGTTTCAATATCCGCTTTTATGTGGTGGCGCTCGTGTTCGTGCTTTTCGACGTGGAAATGGCGCTGGTCTATCCCGTGGCGTGCGTTTTCAGGGACCTCACCACTTTGACCGCCAACTGGCGCCCCGCCCTGATGGTGTTCGGTGAGCTGTTGTTTTTCCTGGCCGTCCTGTTCCTGGGGCTGGTTTACATCTGGGGCAAGGGAGACTTGGGTTGGATCAGGACATTCCGCTCGCCGCCGGGGCCGGGCTTGCGCTCGTGGCGGCAGGCTTCTGCCGGAACCGCGGAAGAACGCAGATGAAGACAGGCGGCCCAAACTGGTGACGGGAGCAAACTGTGGGAATACTGCGCCATTCCGCTGCTTACGACAACGTCGTCTTTGCCGACGCGGACGCCCTCCTCAACCTCAGCAAAGAGAACTCGATCTGGTATCTGCTTTTTGCCACGGCCTGCTGCGGCATTGAACTGATGCAGACCGGCGCGAGCCGCTTCGACCTGGACCGCTTCGGCATGATCCCCCGCCCCACCCCGCGCCAGGCGGACTTGATGATCGTGGCCGGGACCATCACGCACAAAATGGCGAGCCGCGTGAAGCGGCTTTATGAGCAGATGCCCGAGCCGAAGTGGGTCATCTCGATGGGCTCCTGCGCCAACGCCGGCGGGCCCTTCTGCAAGTACAGCTACTCGGTCGTCCGCGGCATTGACAAATACATTCCTGTGGACGTGTATGTGCCCGGCTGTCCTCCGCGGCCCGAGGCGCTCATCGAGGGCGTCTTCAAGCTGCGCGAGAAGATCCGGCGTGAAGGCGTTCTGCGCAGAGAGCCCGTTCAGAAGGAAGAGCATGGAGTTTGAGACAATCGTCAGCAAACTGAAGGAGCGGTGGGCCGAGATCGAGGCCCCCGCCGTCCCGGCCGGCGACCGTTTCGTTATGGTGCCGGCAGCCAAGGCCCTTGAGATTCTGAAGTTCCTGAAGGAAGACCCGGAGCTTCAATTCGACAGCCTGATGTCCCTGGCCGCTGTGGATACCGGCAGCGAGTTATGGGTGGTCTACCCGCTGCACAGCCTGAAGCACTTTCACAAACTGCTGGTGAAGGCGGTCCTCCCGCGCGAAAATCCGGAGGTGGAGTCCGTCACCAGTCTCTGGGGCCTGGCCAACTTCTTCGAGCGCGAGGCTTACGATCTCTACGGCATCGTTTTCAAGAACCATCCCGACCTGCGCCGGCTGCTCAATCCGCCGGATTGGGTGGGCTGGCCGGGGCGCAAAGATTACGAGTATCCCAAGGAGTACGGCGGCGTGCCGCTGTTGCGCGAGGGGCAGTACTTCAGCGACACGATCAAGAAGGTCAACGCGGAGCGCGAGGCGAAGGAAAAGGAACTGCTGGCGAAGCCGGCGGCTGGAGAGAGAAAATAGCCTTATGAGCAACACCCAGTCTGTCCTGCAAGCCGAACCCGCCCTGGCCCACACCGAGGAGATGGTGCTCTCGATGGGGCCGCACCACCCTTCGACCCACGGCGTCTTCC
>JBEKKG010001092.1:0-2730 GCA_050010835.1 Planctomycetota bacterium | reverse complement strand
CTCAACGAGATTCTGGCCACCAAACGCCTGCAGGCGGCGGCGGAGCGGGAGCAGGAGAAGGAAAAAGCGGCGGACCCGGCGAAGAAGAACGCCGAGGTCGTCGAGCTGGCCGCCGGCGCGGGCACTCCGGCGCGCGCACAGGAAAAAGCCAACCCGGCGCCGCAACAGGCGGGCGCCTCGCCCGCGCTCCCAGGCGCGGTGGCCGGGACGCCGGACAGCGGCCAGGAGAACTCCGCCTCGGCTGCGGATGAAGCCGTGCTGGAAGAGAGATACCAGGCGGGCCTGGCGGCGCGCGACGTTGTGGCACGGGAGGCCTCTTTCCAGCAGGCGGCCATCCAGCGCCGCGAGGACGCCATCCCCTTCCTACTCGAAGAACTGCGGCAGAACAACCTCCTGGCGGCGCTCGCAGTGGATTGCCTCGGCGCCATCGGGCGGCTGACGGAGGAGGTCGAGGCCGGGCTGCTCCACGGGCTGGCCAGCCGCGAGACCGCCGTGCGCCAGACCTGCGCGTACACGCTGGCCAAACTGCGCAGCCAGCACGCGGTGCAGCCGCTCATCGAGGCGCTCAAGACGGAGAAGAACTACCCTGTCCGTTGCGCCTACCTGGCCGCGCTGGGCGGCCTCGGGGACCGCGAGGCCCTGCCGGCGCTCAAGGCCAAGCTGGCGCAGCAAGATGAAGTCGAGTTCGTGAAGAGCGCCGCCGCACTGGCCTTGGCGCGGCTGGGCGACCCGGCCGGCCGCGCGCACCTCGTCCACGACCTGCAGGCGCCTGAGCCGAGTTTGCAGGTGGTCGGGCTGGAGGGCCTGGCGCAGCTCAATGAGCCGGGCATCGCAGGCTATCTCAACATGGGGCTGGAGTCGCCTTATGAGGAAGTCTGGACGACCGCGGCGTTCCTGATGCCGCAGTTGGGTCCGGGCGAGGCGCTGCCCGTCCTGCGCACGCGGCTGGACTCGCCGTCCGAAACGATCCGACGCCGGGCTGCTCTGGCCATGGGGTTCGTCGGTTCGGATGAGGCGCTGCCGTTAATCGAGCGGGCCGTGCGTGTGGGGGGCCTGAATGAGCGTGTCATGGGCTGCGCCCTGCTCTCCAACCTCGGCCGCACTGACCAAGTCCCGCTGCTGCTCGAGAAGTTGCAGGACCCGCACACATCCGTGCGCCAGACCGCGGCCGTGTCCCTGGCGCGGCTGGGCGCTAAGGAGTCCGTCCCGGCGCTGTTGGAGGCCGCGCGCGGGCTGAAGAGCGCGGGCGGCCTGCCGCCCGGTTTGCGGGGCGCCGGGCCGGACGCCGGCGAGCGGCTCGTGCTGCTCTCCTGTGCGCGCTACCTGCGCGGCGAGAAAAAGGACTTGGCCATTTCCTCACTGCCGAACCTGCGCGACAACACCTGGCCGGAAGTGGACCGCGCCCTGGCCGAACAGCAGGTTGAGTTGGTCAAGCTGTACCAGTTTGTGGACGTGGTTGCCGACGGCGCCCGCGCTCTGGGCGTGGTGCTCAAGCCCCCCGAGGGCAAGGAACAGATGTTCCGCGAAGGCGAGCACGTCGCCAGCGGCTTCAAAGTGCGCGAGATCGGACTGCCCATCGAGGGCAAAGACAAGGCCAAGATGCCGCCCTATGTCATCCTGATGCGCGGCGCCGACAGGATCATCCTCGCCCCAGGCCGGCCGGCAGAGGTGGATGTCAATAGGCAATAGGCATCCGCCTGGACTATTCACCGCAGAGGCGCAGAGGGTGCAGATGGGGTGAAGAGGTGTACGTGTGAACAGCGTCACACAACGCGCAATCACCTCTTCACCTGCTCACCTGGTCAGGCCGTTCCTCTGCGCTCTCTGCGTCTCTGCGGTGAATAGTTCGGGCTCAGGGCTCGACTTCATTTTCCCACGACCAGCACCGTGAACGTGTCCGGCACCACGATTCTTCTGCGCTTCTGCGGATCGTCGGGCGGCGCGGGTTTCACTTCTGCGGCGGCCAGCCACACTTGATGGTTTTTCAGATCCAGCGCCATAGTTTTAGCAGTTGCTTGAGTGGCCACGTTCTGGACTACGTGGTAGGTATCGGGTGTGTCCTCGTGGATGACGGTCAGGGTCCCGTCACCATTGGAGCTGAACACCGTTTGAGTGGCCGGATCGAAGGCCACGGCGTCCACTCCGGCTCCAATAGGCAGGCTGGCGACTATCTTGCCGCTGGTGGAATCCAGCACCTGCAGCAGCTTGCCGCCGCGGCAGCCGCTGAAGAGCCGGTGGTGTTCAAGGTCCGCGGCCAGGCCCGTGGGCTGCTTAGCGGGATCGAGCGGCCAGTGGCTCAAGGCCGTGAGTTTCGCCGTATCGAAGCACACGACCTCGTTCTTGTCCTCAAGATTAGCGAACATGCGGCCCTGGCCATCCGAGACGGCAAACTCGGCCGCTCCGCCCACCTCCACCTTCCCGGCGGCCTGCCCGGTAGCGGCATCAATGACGGTCTCGGTCGTGGCGCCATTATCCGCGACAAAAACGCGCTTGGAGACGGGATCATAGACGATGGCGTCGGGCTTGGGTCCGGTCTTCACCTCGCCCACTTTCTCCAGGGTCTTGAGATCGAGGATCGAGACCGTATTGTCCCGGCCGTTGCTGGTGAAAGCCCGATTGAACTCCGGGACCACCGCCACTCCGTGCACGCCGTTGGTGTTCGGGATTTCCTTCACCAGCTTGCACGTGTCCATGTCCAGCACCATCACGCGGGTTTCGCGCGCGATGAAC
>JBEKKG010001091.1:0-2730 GCA_050010835.1 Planctomycetota bacterium | reverse complement strand
GTGGCAAGTGGGAGCTGTAGACCGCGAGGTTGTTGCGGTCGCGGTACAGCGCCTCGCGCATCTCCTGGTTGTCCTGCTTGGCGTCGCCGAGCACCAGGTAAACGAAAGCATCGAGGTTGTCGGCCTTCTCCTTCCAGGGCTGCGTTTTCGCAGGCGCGTTGCGCAGCATGGCCAACTGCTGGTCCTGGTAGCCCTTGAGCCACTGCACGCCGCGGTCAATCGTGCTCTGGTTCAGGTTGACGCCATTCAGGCGCGCGAGCTGCAAACCGTGGACGACATACGCGGTCGTGTGCGGATAGGAATGCTCGCCCCAGCCGCTGAACCAGCCCCAGCCGCCGTCCCCGCACTGCATTGCGGCCAGCCGCTCGATGCCGCTCTTGACCATGTTGGCGACTTCAGCCTCTTCGAAGACCGGGTTGCGGTCGTAGCGCTTCCATTGGGCCGCGCGCTTGGCGTCGTCGCCGATTTCCTGCGCGTTGAGGTTGGTGAGCTTCTGCTGCACGTCCTTGAGATTGATGTTCATCTTCATCAGCACGCGCTGCGTCAGGACCGTGGGCAGGAAGCGGCTGAGCGTCTGCTCGGTGCAGCCATAGGGGTACTCAACCAGATACGGCAGCGCATCCACCATCGCGCCGGCGAGCGTGGGCGAATAGCGGACTTCGAGGCGGCTGTCCGCGGCGCGCCGCGCTGCCGGCACGTTGACGGCAAACTGGGCGGAGTTCTTGTCCGGCCGCATAGCACCGGCCAGAGAATCAGTCTTCAACATGCCGTGCACGTAGGCGGGGAACTTCATCTCCATCGCGTCGGATTCTTCGTCCGTCAGCACCTTCACGCGAATCTTCGGTTCGCCCGCAGCCAGCACTTTCACGCGCCAGTCCACGCGCGCCTCGGCGCCGGCATCCACGGAGAGCGGAGGATTGAGCCACTTGCCGGTGTTGAGCATAACCGGATGGCCGGGCTTGCGGTCCACCTTGCTGCCTTCCTCGATTAGCTCCAGGCAGCCGCCCTCCAGTTGCAGCTCCACCTTGACGTCCTTCTTGGTCTTGAGGTAGTTGTGGACGTTGGCGGAGAGGACCACTTCGTCCTTCTCAGTGAAGAAACGCGGGGCCTGCAAGCGGACGATCAGATTCTTGGTGGTGGTGACGTCCACTTCGCCCTGGCCGACGCGCGTGCCCTGGCCCATCGCCCACACCTTCATCTTCCAGGTCGTCAGGTTCTCCGGCATGGGCACTTCGACTTCGGCCACGCCATTGGCGCCCGTTGTCAAGGACGCGACCCAAAACGCCGCGTCGGCGAAATTGCTGCGTACGGTCGGCTCAACGGCCTCCAGGCCGGCCCCAGCGCCCTGTTGCTTGCCCGCTCCCGCCTTGTCCTCTCCCAGGGACTTCCTCTCGGCTTTTGCAAACTCCATAGGGAATCCAAACGCCGCCCCAGCCGCCTGAGGCGCCGGCGGAGATCCAGGCGCTGCTGCGGCGTCCGACGCTTCGGATGCGCGGCGCAGGCTGTTCATCTGCAGGCCACGGCCACCGCCTTTGCCGGGGCCACCGAATCCTCCAGTCCTGCCCTCGGCCAATTCGTCCAGTGCCTGGTCCGCCACCAGGTAGCCGAAGACGCCCAGGAACTGCATGGCGATTTCGTTCTGTTTGAGGATATTGCCGCTGGCGGCCGAGAGGTTGGTGCTGCTGCGTGGGTAATGCGCGCGCCGCCACTTCCAGAAGTGGCTCTTGATCTCCGGCACGTTTGAGCCGCCTGAAATGTATTCGAGCGCTTTATCGTAGACCGTGAGCACCGTCGAACCGGCATAGGGCTCGCCGGTGGCATCGGTCAGCTTGACGAGCACCTTGCCTTTCTCGCCCGGCTTGTATTCGGTCTTGGACGGCGTGACGGACACGTCCAGCACGCGGCTTTCCGGCGGCACGATGATCTCGCGCGTCTCGCTGTAGAGCTTGCCGTCGCTGACCGTGAACGCTTCCAGGAAGAAGTTCGGCATGTCCTGCTTCAGCACTTCAATTGTCTCGATGGTGCTTTTGCCCTGCAAGCGGACCACCTTGGGCGGCAGGTACATGCCGTTGGAAGGCCGTGTGAAGAGCACGACCGTGCCAGCCTTGCGGTTGGTGTTGATCATGAGTTGCACTTTGTCGCCGGCCTTGTACTCGCGCTTGTCAGTGACCAGCTCCAGGTTGTTGAAACGGAAGCCTGAGCCATCGCCGCCTTCGCCCATGACGCAGAACAGGTACCCGCCTTCCATACTGTGGTTGCCGGCGTCGGTGACGGCGTAGCTAAGGCGGTACTGGCCCGGTTCGTTGGCCTTGATCTGTACGTGCGACTTGCCCTGCTCGTCGCAATCCAGGGCCCATTCCTGAACGGACGTTTCGGCGGGCTTGCCGTCCTTGTCATAGCTGATCTTCAAGAGCTTCAGTTGGCCTTTGCCCTTGACCGGCTTGTTGTCGAGAGTCTGAGCGGAGAAATCGCCTTGGACGACATCGCCCACACGGTAGTGGCCGCGGTCCACCCAGGCATAGACCTTGAAGGGCTGGCGGGCCACCATGACGTTGCCCGCGCCGGTGATGGTGCGGCGCGACTGGTCGGTCACCTCGGCGGTGATCTCGTACTTGTGGTCCGTGTCGCCGTGCAGGGCCTTGGCCAAGCCGGTGTCAATCTCGATTTTCAGCGTGCCGCCGGCCCCGATGGCGGTTTCGTTCTCCATAACCAGTTCAGGCTGGGCCTGCT
>JBEKKG010001090.1:0-4769 GCA_050010835.1 Planctomycetota bacterium | reverse complement strand
GAAGCGTACCCAGGGAAAAGCGCGAGCCGCAAGCGGGACCCGCATCCCGCTCAAGCAACTCAGCCTCGAAAGGATTCGATGCAGGTGGGGACGCCGTCAATGAGTCGGAACCCAAAACCGAGACGACCGCAACAGGTGAGGTCGTTGAGGGCCTGCCGGGGTCTAAGAGCGTGGCGCGCGCCGAAGGAAGCCCACGAAACCGAGGAGGCCCGGAGAGCCCCTGCCGCACTAACTGCGAGGGCCAAGCAGGAAGGGCGGCGCAACGACAAGAAGCGCCGTCTGGCGCTCCGGGAGTCGGATTGGTCCATAGTATCCAGGGGCAGGGCGCAAGCCCGGACGCTGGAGAAGGGGCCAACAAGTCAACGCAGTCCGCACAGGCAACCAGTGCTGTAAGAACGACGGAAAAAGACTGGCAAACCTTCCTGCGGGCCATAGCCGAGAAGGCATTCAAAGACAAACACCACCGGTTCGGAGACTTGTATCGGTGGCTCAACCAGGACGTGCTGCGCCTGTGTTTCTACCGGTTGCGGAGAAGCGCTGCCAGTGGCGTGGACGGGGTGACGTTCCAGGAGTATGAAAAGAACCTGGAGGCCAACCTGGCAGACCTGGTGGGGCGACTTAAACGCAAGGCGTATCGGGCGCGGCTGGTGCGACGCAAATACATACCCAAAGGACAGGGTAAACTCAGGCCTCTGGGTATTCCGGTGCTGGAGGACAAGCTGGTGCAGACGGGGGCGACGCAAGTCCTGCTGGCAATTTACGAAGTGGATTTTCTGCCGTGCAGCTATGGCTACCGGCCGGGCCTTGGGGCACAGGATGCCATCAAGGACCTGACCGACGAGCTGCAATTCGGCGGACACAACTTCGTGGTCGAAGCGGACATCAAAGGGTTCTTTAACAACCTCCGGTGGGAATGGCTAGAACGGATGCTGGAGCAAAGAATCGCTGATGGAGCCTTTCTCAACCTGATACGCAAGTGGCTGCGGGCAGGCATTTTGGAGGAGGACGGCCAGGTGGTCCATCCACAAACCGGCACACCGCAGGGCGGGGTCGTCTCGCCGGTGCTGGCAAATATCTATCTGCATTACGTGCTGGACCTCTGGTTTGAGCGCGGGGTGCGACTGAAACAGCAAGGACGCTGCCGGATGATTCGCTATGCGGATGATTTTGTGGCGTGCTTTGAATACCGGCATGAGGCCGAAGCCTTTGAGCAGGAGCTAAAGACACGGCTGGCCAAATTCGGGTTGGAAGTGGCGACGGAAAAGACCAAGACGTTGCGCTTCGGGCATAATGGCGGGCCGCACAATGGGCGGTTTGATTTTCTGGGATTCGAGTTTTACTGGGAATCGGATCGGCAGGGCAAACCGAGGGTCAAGCGCCGCACGGCCACCAAGAAATGGCAGGCCGCAAGGCAACGGATGAGAGATTGGATAAGGAAACACCGTCACCAGAAACTGGGCCGACTGATGGCCACGTTAAGGGCCAAGTTGAAGGGGACGTGGAACTACTATGGGCTCATCGGCAATTACCGCCGGATGAAGCTCTTCCACGACGAAACTTGCCGGACGCTGCACAAGTGGCTGAACCGGCGGAGTCAACGTCGGAGTGTGACGTGGCGGGCTTTGAACCGCCTGATGGAACGTTTCCAGGTGCCGCGACCGCGCATTGTGGAAAAGAACGGACAGAGAATGCCTTGCCAGCAGGAATTGAGTTTCTGCCAACGGTTGCTGGATTTCCTGCGACCGGGGGCCAGCCTGCGGGCGAATGCGAGAGCGAGTTGACTTGAAGAGCCCAGTGCGGGAATACCGCCCGCCGGGATCTGTGCGGGGGGCGCCGGGCAACCGGCGTCCCTACCGCGACGTGCGCTCGGAGAAGACGTGTGCATCCGGGGGTGAAAGCCCCCCCAGGTTTGGCGGCCAAGCCGCCGGAGTTCAACGCGAAAGTGAAGAATGGAAAGACCTAACCAGTCGCCCAAGCCCGAGGGTTGCTTGGCGGAAGGAGAACCGGAGAAGCAGACGGGGCCAGACCTGTTGCACGAAGCGTACCCAGGGAAAAGCGCGAGCCGCAAGCGGGACCCGCATCCCGCTCAAGCAACTCAGCCTCGAAAGGATTCGATGCAGGTGGGGACGCCGTCAATGAGTCGGAACCCAAAACCAGCAATTCTCATTTTGACATAGGTGCGGGGTGGTTAGAGCACGTCCCCACGGAGGCCGGCTGCCGACTCGTCAGGCTGGCGGAAAAATATTTCCCCTTTTTTCTGGACTCAATTTTCCCGTCCCGCTATTTGTTGGCTCGTGGACCGGGAACTGAGCATTCAGGGGCGGACGATCCGCCCCGAGGATATTGGCTTGATTCGAGCCGCGCTCGAGGGACCTGCGGGGACTAACCGAACGCGGTTATCCCGTGAGCTGTGTGCGGTTTGGAACTGGCGCAACGGCACCGGCCGGCTCAAGGATATGGCCTGCCGCACCCTGCTGCTCAAACTGGAGGCCCGCGGCTACATCCGGTTGCCGCCGCGCGTCACCGCCTCGGTTAATGGCCTGCGCAATCGCTCGGTGAGTCATCTGGAGCATGACCAAAGGGCCATTGAAGGGCCGCTGGAGTGCTTGCAGCCGGTCCGCCTGGAACCGGTGGCCGAAGGCACCACCCAAGCTGTGCTCTTCAAGTTCCTGTTGCAACGTTATCATTATCTGGGGCACCGCAACTGCGTCGGGCAGAACCTGAAGTACCTGGCGCGGGACCGGCAGGGCCGCCCGTTGGCCTGCCTGTTGTTCGGCGCGGCGGCTTGGAAGGCTGCGGCACGGGACCGGTGGATTGGCTGGGATGCCCCACAGCGCCAGCGCCACCTGAGCCTGCTGAGCAACAACGCCCGGTTCATGGTCTTGCCCTGGGTGCGGGTGCCGCACTTGGCCAGCCATCTCTTAGGGCGCGTGGCGGCGCGTCTCTCGGCGGATTGGCAACAGAAGTACGGCCATCCCCTCTATCTGCTGGAGACGTTTGTGGAGCCGCCGCGTTTTGCCGGCACTTGCTACCGTGCGGCCGGTTGGCTGCCGGTGGGCCTGACCACCGGGCGCACTCGCAATGATGATGGGCGCAAACCCAGGACCGCTCCCAAGGCCATCTACCTCAAAGCGCTCAGCCCCGATGCGCGCCAGCGGTTGAGTGCATGAGCGCCAAAGTCCTCAAAACCTGGGACGAGCACCTGCTGCATTTGCGCGGGATTGTGGGCGGCTTTTCCGACCGGCGCACGGGCGACAACATCAAGTACTGCATGGAAGACATTGGCCTGGGCGCCTTCTCGGTCTTCTTCACCCAATGTCCTTCCTTCCTGGCCCACCAGAAAACCATGCAGCAGGCCAAGGGTCAGAGCAATGCCCAGAGCCTGTTCCATCTGGAGCAAATCCCCTGTGACAACCACATCCGGGAGATGCTCGATCCGGTCCCGCCCGAAAAGCTCTTTCCCTGCTATGATCAGGTGTTTGAGAGTCTGCGCCAGGCTGGCCACCTGGAGAACTGGCGCGTCTTCCAGGACAAGGTGCTCATCGCCTTGGATGGCACCTGGTACTACTCGTCACAAAAAATCCACTGCCCCAACTGCTCCTCTCTGGAGCACAAAAGCGGCGAGAAAACCTATTACCATAGCGCGATCACGCCGGTCCTGGTCGCCCCCGGCCACGAGCACGCTGTCGCGCTGCGACCGGAGTTCATTACGCCCCAGGACGGCCACACCAAACAGGATTGCGAGATCGCCGCGGCCAAACGCTGGCTGGAAAAGAACGCCGCGCAGTATGCCCCGTTGCGGGCCATCCTGCTGGGCGATGACATTTACTCCCACCAACCCTTTTGCCGGCGCACCCAACTGCATGGCTTTGACTTCATCTTCGTCTGCAAGCCCGACTCCCACACCACGCTCTACAACTGGGTCAATCTGCTGCAACGGCCGCAGTTGGGCACCGTAAAGGAGCGCGTCAAAGTCGGCGCCCATTTCCACACCTATGCCTACCGTTACGCCAACGGCGTGCCGCTGGCCGAGGGCGAGGATGCCCTGAAGGTCAATTGGTGCGAAGTGACGGCCACCGACCACAAGGGCCAGGTGGTCTACCTCAATGGCTTTATCACCAATTTCCAAATCACCGACCAGAACGTCGCCGCTCTGGTCGCGGCGGGCCGCGCCCGGTGGAAAATCGAAAACGAGAACAACAACACCCTCAAGACCAAAGGCTACCACCTGGAACACAACTTCGGCCATGGCCAAGAGCATCTCTCCTCACTGCTGGCCGCGATGAACATCCTGGCCTTTCTCTATCACACCTTCCTGTCCTTTACCGATGAGCACTACCGGCTCATCCGCGCCACCCTGCCCAGCCGCAAGACCTTCTTTGACGACCTGCGCGCCCTCACCCGCTATATGCCCTTTGCCAACTGGGACGCGCTCATGGAGTTTATGATGCGCGGCCTGGAGATTGGCCCCTACGCCAAGCCGCCTTGATCCCCAATAAGCCCGACAGGTGCGGTGTGTACTGATCCGGCGCGGCACCCCTGGAAGCGCCCGCGCAGGGGTATTTACCTTGGAGCCCAGAGCGCCGCTGAGCCTCGGTAGCGCACCCAATGCCGTCCTGGACGTTGGTCATTTACCGCAGAACCAGAGGCCAAGCCGGAGCGCGGGGCAAAATGAGAATTGCTGACATGCAGTTCCATGGCATTGACATGATTTGCGCTTAGCAGTAAAAGTATGAGCATGTCATCAGACAACAAAATCGGCAGCGGTG
>JBEKKG010001089.1:0-2734 GCA_050010835.1 Planctomycetota bacterium | reverse complement strand
AGTCCGGAAAGGGGCCACCACAAGGTCGGCGCCACTGAGAATGTCGCGCAGCACGGTGCCGGAGACAGGTTCCATGAGCACCACCTGGCCCGCAAGCCGCAAGGCGCGAATCTTCGCCTTCAGGTTCCGCCGCTCCGGCCCGTCTCCAACCAACGTGAGCGCAAACTGTTGCTTGGCGCGGGCCAGCCGCGCGGCCGCGTCCAACAGGACATCGAGGCCCTTTTTGGGAACAAAACGCCCCGCCGCCACAAACCCCAGGCCGGGTTCCTCTATCTCCAGCCTGCACTGGTATTGTTCCAGCGGCAGGCCATGGCGCATCAACTGCACCTTGTCTTTGTGGCCGGCTTGCGCCGCCAGGAAGGCCTGGGCGCGCCCGTGGCAGGTGAAAACGCGCACGCAGTCCGCGAGTTTCTGTGCGAGCAGTTGCGGTTCGACGAACAAGTCCCGCGCGTGCGCGGAGAAGGAGAAGGGGAGCCGGGCCTCCAGCGCCGCCAGCCAACCCAGCGTGGAAGGCAAGTTGGCGAAGTGCGCGTGGACGTGGCCGAAGCGGCCTGCTATCAGCCGGTCCCGCAGTGCCACTGCGCGCCCGAGCGTCTTGTAGCCGCGCAGTCCCAGGCCGCGCCGCGCTTCCGCCCAACGCTCGCGCATCATGGGTGTTGCGCCCTTCGGCTCCCTGCGCAGCAGGCCCGAGGGCAGGACCACGCGGCGCTCGATAAGCCCGCGCCAATCTTCGTCGCCCGGCGGCGGCTCGCCGGCCTTAAGGCAGAAGACGGTGAGATCCACGCCGCGGCGCTGCAGTTCCCCCAGTTCGCGCGCGATGAAACGTTCGCTCCAACGCGGGAAGGTGTCAACGATGACGGCGAGTTTCTCCACTCTTAGTATTACACCGCACCCTTAGCCACAGCGGTCACAGGGCGCGCTCTGCTGCCTGCTATGGGAAGAATGGGAAGAATGGGAGGAATGGGATTTATGAAAAAGCTCCTTCACGGTCGCAGTTGGATCGCTCCCATTCTTCCCATTCTTCCCATAATTCCTATAGCCTCTGCCGGAGTTCCGAAGCCTCGGGACTTGCCTGCGCGCGTGGCTTGGAGCTTCGGATTTCGTGTTTCTAGTTCTCCGCCGCTTGCAGTATAATGCGCCCCCGGCCGTCCTAATCAGGGAGCTTTGCTATGCCGGCCGTGCACACTAGAGTTCTTTCCGTGGTTCTGGCTCTTGCAGCCGCAGCCGCGGGCGCAAACGAAGAAGGCGGCCTGCGCATCGGCCCCAAGCAGGCCGCCACAGCCCCACGGGAGATCCCCACGGAAGAGTTCCAGGCGGTCATCAAGAGCCTCACCGCCCCGCCCGCCGCGAATGCAGGCAACGAACCGTGGGAAGACAGCGCTCAAGCCGCCACACTGGCCGCTCAAGTCCACGAAGGCCCCGAGTTGTTCACCCGCTTGCTCATCCCGCCCGGCTTCCCGCGTGCGCTCCCCAAGGCCAGCCCGGAGGTCCGCGCGCGCGCGGCCGCCGTGCTGGGCAAGAGCGGGGACCTGCGCGCCCTGCAAGCGCTGGTGGATTCCGCCGTTTACGACCCGGAAGACAGCGTGCGGCGGGCCGCGGCCAAGGCCTTGCGCCCGCTGGCGGACCCCGTGGCGATGCGCAAACTCGTGGATCTGGCCATAGCCAGGGACTACCAAAAATATCCCTGGCCCATCCGCAAGTCCGCCTGCATGGCCTTGCGGCGCCTCGGCGACGCGGCGGCCATGGAGCGGATCATGCGCGAACTGTCTTACGAACTGGCCGGCGGCAACCCGCTCGACCCCAAGAACCCCCCGCGCGGCGTGGCCGCAGGCATTGGGACTGATAACGGGCTGGCTGTGCCAACCGGGCCACCTGACCTGCAGTTGAGCGAGCACGACCTGTACCCAGTGCTGAGCGCCTTGAAGGAGCTGACAGGCATGAGCTTCTCCAAGAACGAGAAGGATTTCAAGACGTGGCAGTTGTGGTGGAGCAAGGAAAGCGCGAAGTTCAAGTTGAAGGAATAGCGCTGCAACGACTTTTGGCCACAGAGGACACAGAGGACACAGAGAAGAGATCTTAGGTTTTGGATTTCGGGTTGCCGAAACATGGTGAACAGTCAAGTTCCTGTCCTTCTCTGTGTCCTCTGTGGCTGATCGTTCGTTGTAGTAGTCAGGAGAAGTCAACATGAAGCCTCACCCGAACTCCGTCCTGGCCGCCGTCCTGTGCGGCTTGGTCTCTCTGTCCCTGCACGCCGCTGACGCCAACGTGCTCTTCGACCAGTTCAAGGAGCTTGGCGCGCCCGAACCGGAGAAGCGCAAGGCTGCCCGGGAACAGGTCGTGCAGGCCAAGCTGGACGCACCCCCCGTGCTGCTGGCGATGCTGAGTCCCAAGCAGAACACGGACGAACCCACGCGCCTCGGCGTCGTGCGCGCGCTGGCCGAGTGCCAGCCGCTGAGCGAGCAAGCCGCGCAGACGCTCGGCTGGACCGCCGTGTATGACAAGTACCCCGAAGTCCGCCGGGAAGCCTGCGCCGCCATCCGGCAGTTGCAGGACGACCGCGCCGTGGGCGAGGTGTTGCGGCATGGTTTATCTCAGGACCCCAATGTGCGCCGCGCCGCCGCCCTGGCGTTGCGCGAGATTGACGACCCGCGCGCTTTGGCGATGCTCGTCCGCAGCATCCCCAACCCGTCGGTCACGGCCAACATTACGGGCCCCAACGGGCCTCTCAAGCCAA
>JBEKKG010001088.1:0-2741 GCA_050010835.1 Planctomycetota bacterium | reverse complement strand
GCCGGCGAGGTGGCCGGGTACGCGGAGATCGAAGCCCACGACGCCTTCCCGGAGGACGACAGGCGTTTCTTCGCCTTGCGCCTGCGCGACAGTTTGAAGGCCCTGGTGATCGAGGAGCGGCTGGGAGAGAAGGACAGCTTCCTTGACGAAGGTTACTACATCCGCATGGCGCTCGATCCGCGGGCCAGGGGCGCCGAAGCCGCGGGAGCCGCCGGGGAACGGAGCAGCGTGCAGGTGCAGTCGGTTGAAGCCGCCCGCTTGACTCCTGAAATGTGCAAACATGCCGACTTGATCTTCCTGGCCGGCATCACCGCGCTCAAAGACAGCGAACTGGCCATGCTCGAAGATGCCGTCCGCGAAGGCCGCAACCTGGTCATCTTCACGGGCCGCTCGGACGGCCGGCTCTCCGAACCCTTCTACAACGGACCGTTCTGGAAAGGAGGCCAGGGGTTGTTGCCCGCGCGTCCCGGCCCCCTTTTCGAAGGCAACCGCGCCGAAGGGAAATACCATCAACTCGGCGAGTTCAAGGCCAGCCACACGCTCTTCAAGCCCTTTGCCGGCGCGCAGGAGCCTAACCTGCGCTTGCCGCGCTACGTGAAGCATTTTCAGGCCAGCGCCGGCGATCTGACGATTGGCTCCGAACCCGGTTCCAGCGCCCCCGCCGCGAAAGGGGCCAAAGGTGAGGGGACCAAGAAGGAAGTGCGGCCGGCGGGCGAGGTCCTCGCCACATTCGGGGACGGCAGCCCGTTCGCAATGGAGCGGCCTTACGGCAAAGGCAACGTCCTGATGTTCACCTTCGCGCCCCGCCCGGAAGCCACAGATCTGCCGAAACGCAAGGCCTTCGTTCCGCTGCTGCACCAGACTGTGCGCCATCTTGCCGGTGTGAACCCGGCTTCCCGCCGCTGCCTGATTGCCGGGGAACAGTTCGACTTTGCCGACGCTGAAGCAACCCCTGAGACCAGCATTGCGCTGGAGAAGCCGGGCGCCGGCAAGGAGATCCTCAACCTTTCGGGCAAGGACCATCCGGCCGCCGACGCGGTGGGCATCTATACCGCGGCCTTTCAGAAGGGCACGGTCCGCGAACGCACCGTTTGGGCCGTGAACCTGGATCCCCGCGAGAGCGAACTCGTTTCCGAAGATTTGGCTTCCATTCGCAACATATTCGCGTCTAATACTATGGACGCCAGGGCGGGCGCGGCGGCGGGCCAGTCCGGCCCGTGGAACGAGGAGCAGAAGTCCCAGGCCCCGGATTGGCGCTACTTCCTGGTGGCCGCGCTGGGGTGCCTGCTGTTGGAAGTATGGCTGAGGGATTGGCTGTGATTGTGTGTCTGACAAGTCGGACTGGTCAGACTGTGGAGGAAGTATGACGCCTGCTCTTGAACCTGCGGCCACACGGGCCTGGACGCGCCTGGAAACTCGCGTGGAAGGCGTCAAGACCCGCCACCGCGCCAAGTTCCTCGGCACGGGCCTGGCGCTGGGCCTGGCGGTCTTCACTGCCGCGTTCCTGGGTTTCAGCGCCGCGGACATAGTCTTCAAGCTCACCGTGGGCGCGCGCGTCTTCGCCTTGCTTTCCGCGGTCGCCGGCGTGGCGGCGGTGTTCTTCTGGTGCGTAATCCGGCCGTGGACGCGCCTGGGCGGCGCGGTGCAAGTGGCGCGTTCCGTGGAAGGCGTCTACCCGCAGCTTGAGGAACAGCTTTCCACTGCGCTCGAATACGGCCGCGACGGGGTCCTCGCCGAAAAGACCTCCAGCCCCGCTCTGGTCGGCGCCCTGGTCCGGCAGGCGGCCGAGCGTTCCGAGCCTTTGGATTTCTCACGCACCATCCACTGGAAGCACCTTGCCGTGGCCGCGCTGGTGGCCCTGGTCTTTGCTTTCGCCACCGCCGGCTATGCGGCCTTCGATCGCCGCCTCTTCAAGCTCACCATCGCGCGCTTCCTGCGGCCGGCCGCGGGCATCCCGCCGCCCACGCTTACAGAGATCACCCGCGTCGAGCCCGAGGCCACCGGCAACCGGGAATTCCCGGTTGAATCCAGCGTCCCCGTCACCGTGGACCTGGCAGGCCACCTGCCGGAGACCGCGACCTTGTCGGTTTTCATCCCGGAAGCGGACGGCGGCCGCTGGGAAGACCGGGTCATGGAGCGCGACAAAGACAATCGTTACCGCGCCACCTTGCACCGCCTGCTCGACACCACTCGCTACCGCGTGCGCGCCTACGACGCCGAAGCGCCGGCTCCCGAAGCGCCCGCGTACGTCATCGAAGTCTATAAGATCCCCGAAATCAGCGAGTTTGCGCTGCGGCTGGAGCAGCCCGCCTACACCGGTCGCCCCATCGAAACCCTGGCCCCCGGCGCCGGAGACGTGCGCGCCTTGCGGGGCAGCATCATCCACGTGGAACTCAAAGCCAACACCGAACTCTCCAGCGGCAAGATCACCTTCAAGTCCGGCCGCGCCGCGGTGTCCGCGGCTGTGGACCCCGCCAGCCCGCGCAAGGCCACGGCCTCGTTCAAGATCGAGAGCGATGACGAATACCAGATTCACATCGCCAACCTCAAGGGCAAGACCGGCAGCAGCATCCTCTACCAGGTCAAGGCCTTGAAAGACAAGCCGCCGCATGTGACGATCCGCAAACCGGAGAAAGACCTGCTGGTCCACCGCACCCAGACCGTGCAGATTGAGATTGCCGCGGACGACGACGTGGGCGTGGCCGAGCTGGGCATCTTCCACAGCCTGGGTTTTGACGAGA
>JBEKKG010001087.1:0-2746 GCA_050010835.1 Planctomycetota bacterium | reverse complement strand
GGAAAAGCCAACTATGGGCGGAGAGGATTGCGCCTATTTCCTGCAGAAGGTCCCGGGCTGCTTCGGGTTTCTCGGCGTCGGCGACGGCACTGCGGCCACCGCGCAGTGCTTCCACAGTCCCAAGTTCAGCATTGACGAGCACGCCCTGGCGTGGGGCAGCGCGTTGTTTGTGCAACTGGCCTTCGACAAAGCTGGAACGGATTCTTGATCTTCGATTGCACCACTTTTGCGTCCCAAGAAAAAGGGATGAAATCATGGCTCACCGGCCTGGAAGATGCGACCTGCGCTGCCCGGAAGCAGTGCAATCGGCATTTCTGCTGCACTCTGAGTTTGGCTCGCTTCCGGGGGCGATTGCAGCCGGGGTACAGATGGTCCAAAGCGGCAACTGGGCTTTTGCCCAGTATCTGCCGCCGAGCGACGCTCGCCGCGCGCTCAATCACTGCCTCCCTGAGATTGTGCGCGCACAACAAAAGACAGGCATGTGGTTTCGGAAGCATTCCGAGCCGTACACGTATCCTATTTTGAAAGCACTGGCACATGCGGAGCTATTGCCTGAGTTGATCGAGCGCGCAGTCCTGCGCCACGATCCATTTCAACGCTTCGCCCAGGCGGCGGACGAATGGGGTTTTCTGGTGCGCAAGAACATCATGCAGAAGCCCCTCGCCGACGACAAGGCCCTGCGGGTGCAATTGGTTGCCGCACAAAGTAAACCACAGAACGCAGACGGTTCATGGGGGCATACCGTTTCCGAGACGGCATTGACGGTGGAGCATCTGTTGGAATTAGGAGTCCCGCTCTCTGACGCCCGTCTTACGCGGGCCGCACAGTGGTTGCTGAGCCAATTTCAGAACCACATCGAACGGGGCCGGGCCGGTTCGTCTCTCGCCTTAGCAGTGCAGGACTTATTCACCAGTTCTAACCGGAGTGCGGAACACGCTGGAGCAAGCCGGCTCCTGCAGGGCCACAAGCTTGCCTGCAGTTGCTTCGGACTCACCCCGTTCGTGCAGACGGGACTTGCGCTCCGAGCCCTGGTGCGTCTGGGTTACGAGCAGGATGAGAAAGTCAGGCGGGCCTTTGCAAGCCTCCTGGATTTGCAGACGAAAAGGCAGGAGCCCCTGCTGACGCTGCCGCCCGTTCCAGTGGGTGGCTGGTGCGTCCACGTGTGCAAGTTCAAAGTCGCAGCAAGGGCAAAGGCTAATAGGCCCAGGCCTTCCCCTGCGGGTACTCGTATTCGCCCAGCGAAGCCGGCTTCATCGTAATGCTGTAGCCCGGCGCGGCCGGCGGCATGTAGCGGCCGTCTTTCATCCGCACGGGGTCCAGGAAGTGCTCGTGCAGGTGGTCCACGTACTCGACGATGCGGTTTTCCAGGCTGGCGCTGACGGAAATGTAATCCCAGAGTGCCACGTGCTGCACGTATTCGCACAAGCCGACTCCGCCGGCGTGAGGACATATAGGGATGCCGAACTTCCTGGCCAGCAGACACACCGCCAGGACTTCGTTGACGCCGCCCAGCCGGCAGCAGTCAATCTGGCAGAAGCTGATGGCGCGGGCCTGCATGAGCTGCTTGAAGATCACGCGGTTCTGGCAGTGTTCGCCGGTGGCCACGCCGATGCCGAGCGGCTCCAGCGCCCGCGCGATGGCAGCGTGCCCCAGCACGTCATCGGGACTGGTAGGCTCTTCGATCCACCAGGGCTTGAAGGCGGCCAGGCACTGCATGTTGGCGATGGCTTCGCCGACGTCCCAGATCTGGTTGGCATCCATCATCAGCTTCCGGCCCGGCCCGATCTCGCCCCGGATGATGGCGGCGCGGCGCAGATTGTCAGCCATGTCGTGGCCAACCTTCATCTTGAAATGCGACCACCCCGCGGCCAGGCCCGCGCGGCAGAGGCTCCTGAGTTTCTCGTCGGAATAGCCCAGCCAGCCGGCGGACGTGGTGTAGGACGGATAGCCGTCGCGCTGCATCTCGGCCTCACGTTCCGCCTTGCTGCCGGCGTTGGCGGCGAGCAGAGCCAGGGCGTCGGCGGGCGTCAGAGCGTCGCTGAGGTAACGCAGGTCGAGGCAGGCCACGAGTTGCTCCGGCGTCATGTCCACCAGCAGTTTCCAGAGCGGTTGGCCCGCGGCCTTGGCCCACAGGTCCCAGACAGCGTTGACCACAGCCGCAGTGGCAAGATGGATCGCGCCCTTCTCCGGGCCGATCCAGCGCAGTTGGCTGTCGCCGGTGATTTCCCGCCAGAAACGTCCCATGTCCGCGGCAATGGATTCCAGCGTGCGGCCGAGGACCAGCGGCTTCAGCGCCTGGATCGCCGTGACACAGATTTCGTTGCCCCGGCCGATAGTGAACGTGAGGCCGTGGCCTTCCAGCCCTGTGGGGCTATCGGTCTTCAGGATGACATAAGCCGCGGAATAATCCGGGGCGAGGTTCATCGCATCCGAGCCGTCCAGGTTGCGAGAGGTGGGAAAACGGATGTCGCGGACCTCGACGCCGGTGATCGTGATAGGCATGGCTCAGTTCCCGTGGCTCGCCGATTGACCCAGGCTGGACGCCCCCGGCGCCGCGCCCATGATCGCCCCCAAACAGGCTCCCAAATGAAGCACGGCCATCGCCACCGCGCCCTGCCACGCAAAGTGCAAAGCGCCGTTGAAGCGCCAAATCACCTCGTAACAAGAATACGTGGGGCCGACAGGATACCAGCCGGAGTTGAAAGCAGACAAACTGACCAAGCCCAGAACGTAACCTGTGGCGCCG
>JBEKKG010001086.1:0-2747 GCA_050010835.1 Planctomycetota bacterium | reverse complement strand
TCAGCAAATGTACCGCGGGCGTCCCGCCCGCCCGTGGCAGGCCGGCAGGGCGCGAGGACGAAGGCGGGCGGGACGCCCGCGGTACGCTCTGGGCCACGCATTTACTGACATGCACCCCTCGCCCCTCGCCCCTATGCTTTACGCTTTGCCTCCTCACCGTGCGCGGTATATAATCCTGTGGCGATGGACGAGCTTCTGAACAATCTCCACGGCACGCAGATCGTCAACGCGCGGGCGCTTGTGGAAATCATCCTGCTGGCGGCCGTGCTCTACGTGATCTTTGCGTTCCTGCGGGGTTCGCGGGGCGCGGGGGTGCTCCGCGGGATGCTGGTGTTGATCGGCATTTCCATCGGCGTGTTGTTCTTGGCCGCGAAACTGCTCCAACTGGAGCACATCGTCTGGGCGTTTGAGAAGCTGGCCGCCCTTTCGATTGTGGCGGCGGTGATCATCTTCCAGCCGGAACTGCGCCGCGGGCTGTTGCGCCTGGGCTTGAACCCGTTAGTGGGCCGCTTCGTCCGCCCGGATTCTCCGGCCATTGATGCGATCGTCGAAGCCTGTGCCAGCCTCAGCCAGCGCTCTACGGGCCTCCTCGTCGCCATCCAGCGCCGCGTGCCGCTGATCGAATATGCCGACCGCGGCACCGTGCTGAATGCGGAAATCTCCAGGGAGCTGCTGGAGACGATCTTCTTCAAAGGCAAGCTGGGCGAGGGCACGATCTTGCACGATGCGGGCACGATCATCATCGGCAACCGCATCGCGGGCGCGGGTTGCTTGTTCCCGTTGTCGGAGAACCCTGAACTGTCCAAGTCCCTGGGGACGCGCCACCGCGCCGCGCTGGGGTTGACCGAGGAAAGCGACGCCGTGACGGTGGTGGTCAGCGAGGAGACGGGCCAGGTTTCCCTGGCGGTGGAAGGAAAATTCAAGCACGGGCTGAGCCCCAAGGAGTTGCGCGAGCAACTGCTGCTCTTGTGTCTGGAGTCTGTGGAAGGCACGGCCCAAGCGCCTGAGGCGGCGTGAGAAGAACAGAATTGCAAATTGAAAACTGAAAATTGAAAATTGTCGGCCAACGCGCGCAGTCCAATCTTCAATTTTCAATTCCGTTGTCGGTCTACCCCGGCGACCAGAATGGATCGCCTGCCGGGACAAACGCCACGGGCACTTCCGGGATGAAGCTCTTGAGCCACTCGGCGCAGTTCGCCATTCCGGGTTCCTCGGAATTCGCGTGTCCCAGCAGGATGAGCGCCTTTGTCTTGCCGGCCGTGGCCGCGTCGCGGACGTACTCAACTGTCTCCCACTCCGGCGTTTCGCCTGCCAGCACCACATCCACATCGTCCCGTTGGAGCAGGGCGATCTGCCCGGCCGCGCCGCTCGCTCCAGGCAGCATACCCACTCTCCGGACCTTCATCTGCGGCTGGCCCACCACGCGCACGACCGTAGCGCGCAGTTTTGCCTTGAGTTCCCCGGCCAGGCTGCGCAGCGTCGTTTCGGGCAGCGCGAAGACGGCCCCAGCGCCGGGCTGCAGGTACTTTTCCCAGCCGAGCTTCCTGGCCACGCCTTGGGTGATCCCGTCCGGCTGGCGGCGATGCCAATGGTCGTGAAAGCGCCACACGACCAGCCCGTGTTTCTCGATGAAGGCCTGCTTCTCCGCCAACAGTTTGTCGCCTTCGAGGTGGCTGAGGATCTGGTCCCGATGATTGTAGAAAGTCGGTTCGTGCGTGATCACGAAGTTATGGCCGGAAGCGGCCGCGCGCTGGAGCACATCCAGGCTGGCCAGGAACGTCGTGGCGATGCCGGTCACCGCGGCGTCCGGGTTGCCGGCCTTGAAGGTATCCACCGTATCGCCGCTCCACGGGCACTGCACTTGCTGCTTGATTCGTTCCACGACTTGCCGGGCTGTTATGCTCATGCTCGTCTCCGTTGTCCCCCCGGGGCAATGCACTCTTTACACCTCATCTTTGAAAAAATCCTCTGCAACTTGCCAACCCTCTCGTAGAATCGCCGCCGGCTGGCACAGCGCCGCCGTGGGTCCAAGAAACCGGGAGCCATACTCATGAAACGACTCTTCCCGCCGCGCCGCGAGTTGGGCCGCACGGGCTTCAAGGCCACGCTCCTGGGCATCGGCGACGTGGCTGACCGCAACGTGCCGTTCGCGGACTGCGTGGCCACCGTCCGCCGCGCCATGGACGCCGGGCTGAACGTGATTGACACCGCGCCCGGTTATGAGGACGGCTATAGCGAAGAGATCGTCGCTGGGGCTTTGCAGGGGCGGCGCGAGAGCATGTTTGTCATTGATAAGATTGACCGCCTTCACGAGCCGGTTGCGCCGCAAGTCGAGAGCAGCTTGAAACGCCTGTGCCTGGAAGCGAGCGACCTTTTCGTCTTCCACGGCGTGTCTACGGTCAACGACTGGGAACGCATCGCCGGGCCTGGCGGCGGCCTGGAACAGCTTGAGGCCTGCATCCGGGCCGGCAAAGCCCGGTTCCAGGGCATTTCGAGCCATCATCCGGACGTCCTGCGCAGGGCCGTCGCCAGCGGACGCTGCCACGTCGTGCTTTTTGCCGCCGGGCCTTTCTCCGACCGCCGCTACGTGGAAGAGATTCTGCCCCTGGCGCGCGCGCGCGGCGTGGGCACGGTCTGTTTCAAGAGCTTCGGCGCGGGCAAGCTCCTGGGAGACACCAGCGGCTACAACCGCCCTCTGGAAAAGCGCCCGCGTGGCCTGCCCGGTCCGGGCGGCGTGGGAACCGGCG
>JBEKKG010001085.1:0-2747 GCA_050010835.1 Planctomycetota bacterium | reverse complement strand
TCCTGGGCGTCGTGAGTTTGATCGTGCAGGTCGCCTTGGTGTTGGGGGCGGGATTCGGGGGGATTTTCGGGTCCAGGTCCGGCTGCACGACATATCCTTTGCCCCTGCCGTGCTGGTCCACGTTGAAAACGACCGTGGCCCGGCAGATATCCATCAACAACGTTGCTGCTACGTTCATGTTAGATGAAACGAAGTTGCTGGGCTCGATCATCCAGCCCGACACAATGATGGTGTCTTTGCCCGCGCCTTGCTTGGCCAGATTCAGCCGCATGGTGAATTGGCCAGGGGCGAACGGCGCCACTGTTGTCACGGCCCTGCCGCCCACAGCGAATCGCGGCGCCACCTTTGGCGCGGACTTGCTGACAACAGGCTCGGGCGACCCGCCGAAAGGCGTGCTGCTATAGTCCGCGGGGTTAGATCCATAGGCCCACTCAACCCAGTTTGGGAAGCCGTCGGCGTCGGCATCCGCGAGGTCGCCCGTTAATACGGCAACTTTGCGCACCCGGTTGTTGTTGATGTCGGCGAAGAGCACCTCGCCACTGCCATTGACGGCGATGCCGACTGGCAGGTTCAGGGCCGCCAAGGTTGCAATACCGCCGTCCCCATAGTAGCCCGCTGCCCCGCTGCCCGCCTTGGTCTGGATTATGCCGGTGCTCAGGTCCACTATTCGAACACGGGCGTTGTCGCCGATATAGAGGAATTGGTTTATTGCTGCAGGGTTATCAATGGAGCCGCCCACTGCCACAGCCATCGGGAGCGAGAGCGCGACGCTGGTGGCCTGAACCCCGTCTCCCGTGGCGGTCGAGCCCTCGCTGCCCGCCACAGTAAGGAGGTTCCCATTCGAGGAGATCATGCGGACGCGCCCGTAGGGGACGAGAGCGTTATTGCCGGTTGAAGTATTCGCGTTCGAGGAGAGCGCGGAATGGACTAAGCCGACATACAGGTTCTCCTGCGTATCCACAGCCAAGCTCTGCATGCCGCTGATCGCCGCGCTGATTGCAGCCACGCCGCCTGGAACATCCGGGGCCTCTCCGGTAGCTCCGGTCCCGGCAATCGTAGTGATATTATGCGTCGCCGCGTCAATCTTGCGTATGCGGTTGTCGGGGCTGAAGAGATTGGCGCCGTTGACTACAATGGTCAGTGTGGCACTGGCCGGGAAGCCAAGGGTTAAAGGTTGTGAGGGTGCGGTGCTGCTCAGCCCCACGGGGTTGCTCAGCACCAGATTGAGGTAAGTATTCTGTTGGGTAGTTGAGTTCTTGTTGACGGTGACCGTAAAGCTCTGGCTGGTGTCGCCCTTGTGGAATGTGAGCGTGCCGTGGGTTGCTGTATAGTCGAGACCGGCCACGGCATTGCCGTTACTGGTAGTGTAGTCCACTGTCACGTCGCCTGGGGCTTGGGCACTGAGCGTGACCGTGATATCAATGCTGCCGGCACTTCTGTTTACGGCATAGGGCCAAGGCGTATTCGTTTGGTCGAACTGGACTGTGAAGCTGCCAGAATTGGGCGGCGGGGCGCCGCCATCGGCCGCGAGGTAGATGTTCCCGTTGCTGCTGACTGCAAACCCGCCCCCCACGTTGATCTGGGCCTGCGTCGCCGGCCCCCCGTCGCCGGAGAAGCCCTTCACGGGGAATCGCGTCGTGGTAGTGATCCCCGCAACGGTAAAAACGGTATTGATTCCCGCGACGGTAGTGATCGTAGGGTTGCTCCCCTTGGTCACCTCGAAAACGTGCGAGTTGTTAACGTCGGCGATGTAGAGGTTGTCGTTCCCGTCAAGAGCAATGAACAGTGTGGCGCCCAGAACCGCGCTCACAGCCGGCGTGCCGTCCACCACGTAAGCCCCCGGTGTGCCATTGCCCGCCACGACGCTGATCTTCCCGGTGGTCTTGTCTATTTTGCAGACTTGGGCCTGCTGTGCCAGATAGGTGTTGCCCGCTGAATCCACTGCGACGCTCTGCGGGGAGACCAAGGCGGTCTTAGTGCCCAAATCGGCAGCGCTCGGGGCCTCCGTGCCGCCTCCGGCCAAAGTGGTAATGATTTCTGTTCCGGAAGCCCGCAGGAGCGGGAGCACCGCAATGATGGCGCAAGCCAGTGTCCAGCCCGAGGAAACCCGCCTGCCATTGTGGCCCAATCTACTGAACATGCCGCCCCTCCTTCTTGAACTTCCCCCGGCCCGTGAATATCCTCCAGAAGCGCGTTTATTCAACTCTTTTTTTGCGGCAAGTCAAGTGCAAGTTAAGCCCGGATTCAGGTGAACCGCGGAAAGGCATTAGGCTTCAGGCATTAGGCTTTGGGGCGCACGTTCAGGATGCAAAGCCTCAAGCCTCTCCGCGGTTTCAAAGCGCATGGAACGAGACCCCCGCTTCCGCTGCCACGCCCCGGATGTGCTTCGCCGCCGCGGCGTATTCCTCTTCCGTGCGCAGGTGTTCCAGCATCAGAGGCGTGTCGGGGTCCAGCTTGTTGAGTTCCTGCAAGTACACGCGGTAATCCAGGTTGCCCAACCCCGGCCGGATCTCATCCATGTGAATGTGCGCCTGCGGCGCCAACAGCACGTCCTTGGCGTGGCAGGAGCGGACCTGCGGCCCCAGCTTGGCCAGCGCATCCTTTATCATGGCGCCCGTGCGGTAATAGATTTGCGGGCTGGTCACTAGGTTCGTCGGATCGAAGTGTGCGGCAAAGGCAGGGCGGTCAATGGCCTTCAGCAACTGGGCGTAGGCGTCGGCCGAATCGGGATACATCCACTGCATGGT
>JBEKKG010001084.1:0-2749 GCA_050010835.1 Planctomycetota bacterium | reverse complement strand
CGCCCACTATGGAGGGGCCCGAATAACCCGCCCCCAGGCCGGTTGCCTTCCACTCCAGTTTCGGTCCGCCCGCGGGCCATTGCTTCAGCAGGCCGGTCTCAGTAGAGATGCCATCTCTTTTGGGGCCGCGCCACTGCGGCCATTCAGCGGCCTCCTTCGTGCCGCCGGCAAAGGCGCCGAAGGCCAGCATGGCCATGAACAGCAGTGGCCAGTGACAAGTGACACGTGACAAGTGGCAAGCGACAGGTGGCTTATCTCGCATCTTGGCGTCGTCCGAAAAAGCCGGCTTCTGTGTTCCCCCTCCCCTTGCGGGAGGGGACAGGGGGAGGGCCTTATTCCATTTTCTTTGCCAAGGACTTTATCACCCAGGCAATCAACAGGACCACGACAATCAGCACGCCTATCTCAATGGCCCAGCGCAGCAGTACGAAGGCCATCCCAAGCAAACTCCTGATCAGGGACCAGCCCACGACCATGACTACAAGCGCGATGACGATCGAAGCAGTGTTGGACATGCCGCGCGGAACGCGTGACCCGCGCAGAAGACTCTTCAGTCCGTTCATCTTCCAGCCCTCCCTCAAGACGGCACCAACTCCTCAAGCCCTGCCTGGCCAGTATGTATACCCCGGTGGGCAGGCATCTTCCAGGCAAGGACTACGGACTGCTGCACAGGGGGTGCATGTCAGTAAATGCGTGGCCCAGAGCGTACCGCGGGCGTCCCGCCCGCCTTCGTCCTCGCGCCCTGCCGGCCTGCCACGGGCGGACGGGACGCCCGCGGTACATTTGCTGACATGCACCCCTGCACAGGTGGCAGGCCACCACGTGGCCACGCTACTTAAGCAGCGCCTTGAAGCCGGCCTGATCGAAGTGGCGGTCGCCGGTCAATGCCTCCCGGATGCCGCGTTCCTGCATGACCACAAAGGAGATACAGTCCGTCACTGACCAGTCCTTGTCGGGGCGGCTGGCGTATAGCTCAAGCCCGCGCGCAAATAGATTCTTGTTCGGTGGCACGATCGTAGCAAGTGGATTGCCACGCAAGTGTTCCAGAGTGCGCAGAAACGCGGCGCGCAGTCTTGCACGGGCAAACGCATTCCCGAACTCGGTCAACACCCAGGCTGTCGTCACAATCGGCCTGTGGCGCGTGGTTGACTCTTCGACCGCCTTCTGGTGAGCCTCGTCATCAGCGTTAAGAAGCGCGAGGAAGTAAGAAGTGTCGGCGAAGACGGGTGTCATCTTTTCCTCTTTGGCGTGCCATACAGGTAATGGTCATGGTTCTCGGCCATGTCCACAGGCAACCCCTTCACCGTCCCAGCCAGCTTCAGCAGTCCATCCCACAGATCGTCGAGCTTGGCATCGCGATGTTTCCGCGGGCGCCTCACCGCTTCCAGCTCCACCCGTACCTCCGTGCCGTCAGCCAAGCCCGGCGCTCGCTCCAAGACGACCGCGCAGCCTTTGACTTTGCCGAGATACGTCATGTTCGCATCCCCCAACCGGCATCAGCGCCGCCGCCAGCATTATACCAGCCGATGGCCAGTAATTCAGTGGATACAATATACAACCCATTCGTTCTGTCAATGCTTGAGCGTTGTGTCACCGGAATTCATTCAGGCCAGAGGCCTGGGCCTCAAGACTAGCCGCCGCACGGGGATTCCGGGGACATGACCCGATTTCCAAACAGCCGGAAATCTGGTCATGTCCCCGGAATCCGGCAGGACTGGAAAGGCGGCTCAAATCTCTTATCGTCGCTGGCGGGAACGCATGAAGAAAGCCAAACGCATCTGGTGGGCAGGTCTGGCTCTGGGCAGCGGCGGGACGCTGCTGTTTTGTGAGATGTTCGCTATTGGGCGCACGATGCCGGAACCGGCCTGGGTCTGGGGGGTGGCGTCAACCATTCTGGCAATGGTCTCGGTGTGGCACCTGGTGGCCTGTTACCGCGCGGAGCCGCACACGGGGCCCTGGCAGTTCTCGTTGAAGGACCTGATGACGGTGCCGTTGTTGGCGGGCGTGTTTTTTGCGGTCTTCAAGGCAGTCCTGGGTGACAACTTCGTTACCATTGGCATCCCTTATGCAGTCTTCCTGGGCGTGATGCTGCCGTTCGGTTTCATTGCGGCCACGCGCAAGGAAATCGCCGGACTGCCGCTGCGGTGCCTGTACGCCATAGGCTTCAGTTTCCGGCTGGCGGGGCTGCTCATCGTGGTTGGGCTGGTGACGTTGTGGCCGTTCGGGGCCGCCATTGACCACCGAAGTATAGAGAGAGAGTTGCTGGACTTTCTGGATGCGGTCATCCATCAGGATAAGCATGTTCCGTTTTTGATGTTGGTTCGAATTGGCGGCGTGTTGCTCGTCGCCGGGATTGCGGCCTGCTTCGTCGCGAAGAGCATTCAAGCGGCGGTAACGGGTAAGGCCCCGAAAAGAAGCGCTGGTTGACTCGTACCTGCCCGCGGCCAAGCGGGCTGCCTCACAGCTTCCAGCCCTGGCGGTATTCGCGCTGGATGTACTGCTCGGCCTTCGGGGCGTTCACAGGTTTCAGGTCCTTCGCGTTCCACTGAAACTTCTCGCCGCTGCGGTAGGCGGCAATGCCCAGCAGCGCAGTTTCTGTCAGAGGCCCGGAGTAATCGAAATTGCAGGTTGTCGGGCTGCCCGTCTTGCAGGCTGTGACCCACTCCTGATGATGGCCGGTTGAGTTGGGGATGGCCGGCTTCGGCGGCTGGAAGTCTTTGAACTTCTCTTCGGGGAAGAGCTTGCGCTG
>JBEKKG010001083.1:0-3241 GCA_050010835.1 Planctomycetota bacterium | reverse complement strand
AAAAGCAGGGTGGCATTGTAGCCGGCCCCCCAGTCTCCTTCCCCGGGCGGCTTGTTGAGAGTCAGCGCCACCACGTCCAGGTTAAAGCCGTCCGCCTTCGAGCTGCCAGACACACCGTTGGGCGTATAGACCGGCAAGTTGACGTTGCCGGTGCCGGGGTTCCAATGCGCCGAGGTATCCACGTAGCCACTGATGGTCGTGCTCGTCAAGGCGGTTAAGACGGAATTCGTGCTTTCCTCGGCACGTGCCACAGCCGGGAGGCTAACGAGTCCGGCGCCTATCAAAGTTAAGGTCCATGCGTTATACTTCATGATCTTCAGTTTTCTTGCTTCCCATACGCAGTGCTCGCGAGCCATCGGGTCCGCACCCACGCAAGGATCATTTCGCAGGCACTACGCACCAGTCATGCCAAACGAAGGACGAGAATATAAGTGGCTGAGGATAGTCAATTTACAACGTTAGGTGTCCTATTGGAGGGGGGAATTCCGCGGTGTTGCTTCGGCAATCGTGTGTGACGGCGTTTCGGCCCAGGCGGTAGTCTTCGCGCCAGAATATGGCAGCGAAGACGACCACCAAATCCGATCCCACATTTGCAGCCGGGATTGCGCGGGTTCAACCAGCCCTGAGCGCATGGCGCCAGCGGCGTAAACATGGTGACCCAATCCCGGAACCTCTATGGCGCGCGATGGTGAGGTTGGCACGACGCTATGGGCTAAGCCCTGTCGCCCAGGTTCTGAGGGTTAATTACACCGCCCTCAAGCATCACCTGACGGCTACTGTAGCTCCGCAAGCTCCTCGGTCCGGCGCTATCGCTGCGGAGTTTGTCGAGGTGCCGATGACTGCCTGCCCCAGTGCCGCGCCGTGGGTAATTGAACTGGAGGATCGCGACGGTTCGAAACTGACCCTGCGGCTGGCGCAAACTGACAGCGTCGGCGCTCTGGCTTTGGCCCAAGGGCTCTGGAGGCAGCGTTCGTGATTCAGCTCACGCCGCAGATGCGCTTGTTGCTGGCGGTCGAGCCGGTGGATTTTCGCAAAGGCATTGACGGGCTGGTGCAGGTTTGCCGCCAGAGACTTAACCTCGACCCGATTGCCGGCGCGCGGTCCGTGTTCTCGAACCGCCGTCGTCGAGCCCTTAAGATCCTCAGGTATGACGGCCAAGGCTTTTGGCTCTGCCAGAAACGGCTTTCTCAGGGACGCTTTGGTTGGTGGCCCAGCGGCGGCCAAGAGCCCACCTTGGGTTTGGATGTGCATCAACTTCAGTTACTGATCTGGAACGGCAACCCCAACCACACCCAGGCCCAGCAATTCTCATTATGGCCCTGGCCAACCCTGGTCGCCTCCATTCAGAGGTAGCATCTCCCGGTTATCGTTGGAGTACATGGCCCAGGTCAGAATGAGTTGCCTTTGGTTGTTAATGCACTGAACGCGGTAAGCCTTCGCCTTGGCCTTCGCGAGCGCCGGCAGAAGCAAGGCGGCGAGGATCGCGATGATCGCAATCACCACCAGGAGTTCGATGAGCGTAAATGCCGTGGGCGCACAAAGCCTCGCACCCTTTCTGAGGCCGAGAGCTTTCATGATTCAGGCAGCGTAGCAGCAAGGCCGTTAACCCGCAAGCTTGCGTTTCACCGGCGTTTCGACGCACAGGGGTCGTGCGCATCAAACACCTAATGGCCAGTATGTTAATGGCCAACCGTAGGCATAGCGGTAGTACGTGGCAGGATACGACGCGTAGGAGGCATTAGGATGGGTCCGCCAACAAGTGCTTTCAACTCTGGCCTGGGATGCTAAGATGGTGTCATGGATAACCCCGGCGATGGAGTTGAGCCTTCGGGGAAAGTCCCTGGGGTGTTTGCCACGACGCATTGGAGCGTGGTGCTGGCAGCAGCAGAAGAGGAACGCCCGGCGGCGGCCGAGGCCCTCGAAACGCTGTGCCGCACCTACTGGTATCCGCTCTATGCCTTCGTACGCCGCCGCGGGTACGGCCCGCAGGACACCGAGGACCTCCTGCAAGGGTTCTTTGCCCGCTTCCTGGAGAAGCACTATCTGGGAGACGTGGACCAGGCCAAAGGCCAGTTTCGTTCTTTTCTGCTGGCGGCGTTGAAACACTACCTGGCCAATGAATGGGACAAGGCCAAAGCCGTCAAGCGCGGTGGCCGCGTGGAGTTCCTGTCATTGGAGGCTGAGGCGGCGGAAAGCCGGTACTATGAGGAACCCGTTTCCGATCTGACACCCGAGAAGCTGTACGAGCAGCGGTGGGCGTATGAATTGCTGGAGCGAGTGATGGCGCGGATTCAGCACGAGTTCGACGCGTCGGGGCAAAGTCCGCTCTTCGAAGCGCTGAAGGGCTTCCTCCTCGGAGAAAGTCAAGGCGTCTCCTATGCCGACGTGGCCGCACAGCAGGGCCTGAGCGAAGGGGCCTTGAAGAAGAGAGTGCAGCGGCTGCGGCTGCGGTATCAACGGCTGTTGCGGGAGGAAATCGCGCACACCGTCGCCCGACCGGAAGATGTGGAAGACGAGATTCGCTACCTGTTCAGTGTGGTGGGCGGGTAGCTGGCAGGCGGCTCGGCACCGCCGCCAGCAATCCTGAGTGAGCCTGGCGCGGGACTTTCGGGCCGGCTTGCTTCTGTACTATAGTGAGATAAGGCACGCAGTGAACGAACGAGAACCCATGAGGGCCGCGCGAGTTTGCGAACGGTGCGGGGCAGCACTCCTGCCTCGGGCGCCGACGGGCCTCTGCCCCAAGTGCCTGCTCAGGCAGGCCGTCGCGGCTGCGGCGCAGCCTGGCCTTGCCGGTCCGGCGGCCGGGGCGCCACCGGAAGCGGTACTCGCCGAGGCATCCGCTCCACGGTTTGGCGACTATGAACTAATCGAGAAAATCGCCACGGGAGGCATGGGCGTTGTGTACAAAGCCCGCCAGCTCAGCCTGAACCGGATCGTCGCGGTGAAAATGGTGCTGGGCGGTCCCTTCGCTTCCGCCGCTGCCCGCCAGCGGTTCCTGGATGAAGCTCAAACGGCGGCGAGCCTCCAGCATCCGAACATTATTGCCATCCACGAAGTTGGTGAACACGCAGGCCAACCGTTCTTCTCGATGGACTACGTCGAAGGCCGGAACCTGGCGGAACTGTTGCACGAAGGTCCGCTCGCGCCCCAGCGGGCGGCTGGCTACGCGAAGACCATCGCCGAGGCGGTGGCGTACGCACATCAGCGGGGCATCCTGCATCGCGATCTTAAACCGTCCAAC
>JBEKKG010001082.1:0-3449 GCA_050010835.1 Planctomycetota bacterium | reverse complement strand
GGGGGTTGCCCGTTCCCCCTTCCCCTTGCGGGAGGGGGCAGGGGGAGGGGGCGAGGAGAGCAGATATACGAATCCCTGTGCGCCATGCGCCAGTTCGCCGCCGCGCTGCGGCAGAAGCGCCTTGCCACCGGCTCGATAGACCTCGACATCCCTGAAGCCAAGCTGCTGCTCGACGAAAAAATGGAAGTCAAGGGCTGGGTACAGGAAGTCCACCACTGGGCGCACGAACTGATCGAGGACATGATGCTGGCGGCCAATCGCGCCGTGGCGGAGTACCTGGTGGAACACGAGATCCCCGGCCTCTTCCGGATCCATGAGGAGCCGGACCCGGAGGCGCTCAGGCGTTTCTGCGAGTTCGTGCGCGAGTTCGGCATTTCAGTGCATCTGCCGCTGGACCGGCTGAAGCTCAGAGCGGTGTTGGAGCGCGTGCGCGGCAAGGAGTACGCGCACACCATCCATCTGGCGCTGCTGACCAGCTTGAAGCAAGCGCGCTATTCCGCCGCCTGTTATCCGCACTTCGCGCTGAACTTCAGCCGCTACCTGCATTTCACCAGCCCCATCCGGCGCTACCCGGACCTGATCGTCCACCGCGCACTGGACCAGCGTTTTGCGCCGGGACAGGCCCTGCTGCCCGCCCACGGCAAGAAGCGGCGCGGCGGAGAGAAAAGCGAGGAGTACTTCGCCCGGCTCGCTTCAGTTCCTGCGCCGCAACCCCAAGGCTGTGCATCCCGGCCTGATCGTCCGCGTGCGCGACTTCGGCTTGTTCGTGGAGTTGCAGGACTGCCACGTGGAAGGGCTGGTTCACGTTAAGGACATGGCTGACGATTTCTACGACTACCAGGAAAACCAGCACACCTTGCGCGGCCGGCGCACGCGGCGGGCTTTCCGCCTGGGCGACAAGGTCAGCGTGCACATTCTGCGGATTGATTTGGGGAAGAAGGAGGTGAGTCTGGCGATTGCAGATTGATGATTGCGGATTGGGGATTGGGCGGCGGGGTCCTCATTCCTGGTCCTTCGCGCCTTCGGCAGTTCCGTGAGCGTATTGCAGCTTGCCATTCTTGTCCCATGCTGCTTCGCCGGTGCACCGGCCGTGGTCGTAGTGCCTTTCGAGCCACTTCCTGCCGTTCTCGTACCATGTTGTGCTGATTCCATGTTGCTCGCCGTTCACGTAGCTTGCTTCGCTCTCCTTTTTTCCGTTTTGGTACCAGTGCGTCCAGCCGCCATCCTGCTTCCCCTTCACATAGCGGCCCTCGTAACTCTTCTTTCCATCCGGGTAATAGCCGATGTCCGGGCCGGCGATCTGCCCGTCTACATAAGTCTGCTCATAGGAAAGTTGGCCGTTGTCATGGAACGCCTTGAAGCTCACATACTGGCCCTTCTTGTACTCGATATCATGAACGATCCGGCCATTCACGAAGTAGGTAAGCCAGCGCCCGGTGAATTCCTTCGGCGGAGCAGCCCAAAAGTAGCGTGCTCTTCGATGCAATGATTCTACTTTGATCAGGCTGTCGGGCAACTTGAAGCTGAGCCACACCACCCAGTATTCATCGAGCCGCCAAGTGGCACTGGACGTCCCGCCGCTGCTGTCTTCGCCTTCGCTGCTACCGCCAAAAACGGTCCGAAAGGCATCATGAGTCATGCCCGGTTTGGCGGCCTTCAGTCTTTCCCTCCAGTAGGCCTCGCCAGGGTCGTTCGCTGCAGCGGGATTTCGCGCCAGAATCTCGCGTATCCGCGCTGCAGCCGCATCGCGCACGTCCTGTTTCGGGTCGCTGAGTTGCAGAATGCTCGCGGCGACTTCTTGAGGATCATTTTCGTGAGCACGTGACCCGCAGCCGATAACAGGCAGAAACGCTATAACGACCGCAATCACATAGGGCAGCCAAAGCTGTCTTCGCCACGCCACCACTTCTTCGCCGAACATCCACACCATGGCCGGGCACCCTTGTCAACGCCCAGCACTTTCGCCCTTGCCAACAAACGATGCAAGGGGAATTCGTGGTTGAGACTACACCATCCTCCGCAGATCGAACGCCTTCCCCCCATGCCCGCCGGCGCCTCAACGCCCTGGAGCTTCGGCATCTATGCGAAACGAGGCCGGCCAGAAGTGGCGGAGTAGCCTGCAAACGCATGTATCTACGTTGCGGTCGAAGACCGCGCATGGTACTCTTTGGGTGGGTCAGGGCTTTGGGGAAGGGCGTGGCTATGAGAACGGCGAACGTGATGACTCTTGAAGAAGCGGCAGCCTATCTCCGGGTGCCGCAGAACGCCCTGAAGCGATACGCAGCCCGAGGATACGTGCCAGGGCGGCGCATTGGTGAAACGTGGCGTTTTTTGAAGGCAGCTCTCGACGATTGGCTGCGCAGTCAGGACAGCAAGGCTAGAATGCTGGAACAGGCCGGCGTCTTCGCCGATGACGAAACACTTCCGGCTCTGCGGGCGAGCATTTACGCCAAACGGGGACGCCCGGAAGTGGCGCAATAGCAGGCCTTCCATGCACCTCCTCGATACCGACACCCTTACACATCTGCAGGCCAAACATCCAAAGGTTGTTGAACGTTTGCACCGGCTCGATGATTCCCCTGTCGGCACGACAATCGTCACGAGGATCGAAATGTTGCGTGGCAGGTTTGAGTTCTTGGCAAAGGCGGCCACGGGGGAGGAACTGCTCCGTGCGCAGCAGTTGCTTGATCGTACCGAGGAGTCTCTCGCGCAGGTGCTTGTCGTGCCGTTCACGGAAGCATGCGCACGCCGCTTCGACGACCTCCGTATTCGCCGCGAGCTGCGGCGCATCGGGCGGGCAGATCTCCTTATTGCCTGCATCGCGTTGGCGCACCGGGCGGTGCTGGTCACCCGGAACACCAGACACTTCGGGCAAGTCCCCGGCTTGCAGACGGTGAACTGGGTGGATTAGCGAACGCTGAAGCCACAGAATACGCAAGGAAGACTTGCCCGCAAGTCACGCCATCCCCCGCAGCTCAAACGCCTCCCCCCCCATGCCCGCGGGCGCCTCGACACCCTGGAGTTTCAGCAGCGTGCGCGCCACGTTGCGGATATTCAGTCCCTGCTGCTCGCCCGGCCCGCGCAGGCCCTGCTTAACGCGCGCTTTGCTCGAAAGTATGAACATGCCGTCCTGGGCGTGGTTGGCGTCATCGGGGCCACTGTCGTTTTCGAAAGTGTGAACCCGACCCTCCCGCCCGCCGACGCTGCCAACTGAGCGCCAGTCGAGGTTGCCGAAATAAACTATCAGGTCCGGCGCGATGCCGTTTACTTTCTCGTAGAGTTGCTCCGGGCGCAGCACGCGCGTGCCGATGGGCCGCCCTTGGTCGTCGCCGAGCGCCGTCAGTTTGGCCGTAAGTTCCTGCTTGACGGCCTCAACCTGCTGCGGCGGAATGGTCCCCTGCGGCTCGCGCCCCTGGATGTTCAGGAACAGCCGCCCGTAGTATCCGCCG
>JBEKKG010001081.1:0-2758 GCA_050010835.1 Planctomycetota bacterium | reverse complement strand
ACATCTTCATGGAACGTGACCAGAAGGTGCCCTTTGTCTGTGAACTGTGGGACGCGCTCGCGAAGAACTACCACACACGCTGCACGTTCGAGCAGACCGTGCGCCCCGGCAAGCAGACGATGCTCTTCAGGATCAACCGCGCCAAGCGCAACGGCAAAGAAGGCCTGACTTGGGAGGAGGCCCAACCCAAGGACAAAATTGACCTGAACGGCCTGAAGTGCGTCAAGTGTTTTCTCACCCCGCCCAAGACGGGCGGCGACCTGGTGTGGTGGATGGACAACATTCGCTTGCTGACCGAGGACGCCGCCGGTGCCAAGATGGCCGTAAAACTGCCCGCCGGCGCCCGTGCTTTCGACTTCGGCCCGCCCGGCTTTCTGGTGGCGGGGTTCACCGCGGCGCCCGCGGCGGCGTCTTATGCCGAGGACAAGGGCTTCGGTTTCAGCGGCGGCGCCAAACTTGTGGATTGCGGCAAGAGCTGGCCCGACCCGCTCACCGGCAACGGCGTTTATGCGCCGGAAGGCGTTGCCTTCGCTTTCGACGTGCAGCTCGCCGATGGCGAGTACGACGTCTGGCTTTCGGCGGGGCCGGTCGTTCGCGAGGACATGAAGGACCCGCATTACCTGCTGCGGATTGGCGAAACGGTTTTGCTGGATGAGAAACCCGCGCTGAGCGACTTCCACGGCGAACGCTGGCTCTACCGCTTCATGCGCACCCAGTACTCGGAACGCGAAAACGCGCTGTGGAGCGACTTCATCGAGCGCATGTATCCGGTCTACGAACGCCGCGTGAAAGTGCAGGGCGGCAAGCTGACTGTCCAGGCCCAGAACCATTGGCTGGCCGCGCTGATCGCCTTGCCCGCCGCGCAGGAGCAGGAATTCAAGGCCCTTTCCGCGGCGATTCGCGCCGAACGGCTCAGGCTCTTCACCGCCGCGACGGTGCTCGACCCGCAGAAGAAGCCCGTGCCCAAGGAGGGCGACGGGCCGTATCTCTGCTTCATCCCCGACGGGCTGACGCATTTCACGCCCGCCACCGCGCCGAATGACGCCGAGCGCGCCCGCAAGTCATACTCTCTGGCCGGTTCTCCGGGCCAGCGCGTGGTCTTGCGGCTGGGGCTGACCCCTTTTGAGGCGCTCGGCAAGGGGACGGCGACGCTCTCGGCGCTGAAAGGCCCGGCCGAGATTCCCGCTCAGGCGGCCCAGGTCTTCTACCAGAACTACCTCGTGCAGGGGAGCGAGGTGCAGGAATCCGCGCTGCTCCCGGCCAACCAGCTCAACGTGGAGAAAGGCGTCTCGTGGTGCTGGTGGTTCTGGCTGAAGATCCCCGAGGACGCGCCGGCGGGCGAGTATGCCGGCACAGTGCGGTTGGAACTGGAGAAAGGCAAGCCCGCGGAATTTCCCGTCGCGCTGACGGTTTATCCATTCAAGCTGGCCGAAGTGCTGCCCGTCTCGTTTGGCATGTACTACGGTCCGCCGAACGTGCCCGATCCCGCGCAGCGCGCGCGCGTCACTGCGGAACAACTGGCCTTCATGCGCGCGGTGGGTTTCACCGGCACAATAATTGGCTCGGCCGCCGTCACGACCGTCAGAGACGACGGCACGGTGAAGATCGCGTTCGATACGTTTATGCTGGAGCAGGCGCGCGCGGCCGGCATGGGCCGGCATCCGCTGCAATACCAGATGAGCACTTCGCTGGGCGCGGGGCGGACCATCGCGCGCCGGCTGGGAGTGAACGTAGACCATGACCCCGGCTGCGAGATGCGCCACCCGCAGTACAAGCCGCTGTACCTGGACTTCGCTAAAAAATTTGCGGCGGTGCTCAAGGACTGCGGCCTGCCCGTGGCCGTCGAAATCGTGGATGAGCCGCGCGAAGTGCCCAACCCCTGGAACCGCAACCTGGAGCACACGAACCTCTACGGCGACTGGCTGCGGGAAGCGGGCGTCGCGCCCACTTTCGTGACGCCCATGGGCGACTCGCAAAGCGGCAAGGACTATACCTCGCTGGTGGACCACGCCGACATCATCTCCACGCACGCGGGCAAGGGCAGCGAACGCTTGATGCGCCTGACTCCGGAAAAGAAGAAACTGCTCTGGCTCTACAACATCGGCATGGACCGGCTTGCCTGGGGCTTCTACAACTGGCGCGTGGGGTCCGTGGGGCGCTGGGAGTGGCACTTCTGCTGGTCCGAGGGCGGAGCGGACAACGGCTACCTGGGCCAGGAATGGTACAACCCCTTCACGAGGCCCTCGGCCTTCGCCCCGCCCGCGCCCTACGCCACTTATCCCGGCGCCATGCTGTTCCAATCCGCGTTCCTCACGTGCTCCGAGGGCATCACGGACACGGCCTACGTGGTGACGCTGGAAAAAGCCTTGGCCGAGGCTGCCGCTGAGCCGCGCAAAGCCGAGGCCGCCGCCAAGGCGCGCGCGTTCCTGGATGAGATCAAGCAGAAGATTCCCTTCTTCCCAGACGTTGAAGGCCTGACCGGCCCGGACTCCGGAGCGCTGGTGGGCCGCGGCTTGCGCGCCGCAGCGGCAGCGGAATGCGAGGCCTGGCGCAGGAAGATTGCGGAGTTCATCAGCGCGTTGAAGTAAGGGCGATTCATGGCCGATGACATCTCTGACGAAGCCTTTGCCCGCGCGCTCGAACAGATGGGCGCGGTGAGCTTCGAGCAGCTCGAAGCCGCACGGGCACGGCAGGCCGAAAAGTCCAAACTGGGCGCGCCTGTCTCGCTGAGCGACGTTCTGGTGGAGCAGGGCCTGCT
>JBEKKG010001080.1:0-2763 GCA_050010835.1 Planctomycetota bacterium | reverse complement strand
GCGATCACCGAAGGCAAGTTTGTGGAAGCCGATACGCTCGTCAAGGTGATTCACGTCGAAGGCAGCCGGGTTGTCGTGGAGGAAGTGATTAGCGACTAGCCACTTGTCACTTGTCACCGCCTTTGTGTTCATCGGCGGCCAACTTGGCGCGGATTGCCAGCATGACCGGTATCGGCCGGGTGCTCGCGTCCGAAGGACGGTTCACGACCTCCAGTTTCTCACTGTGCGCCGCCACCAGCATGATGGCGCTGCCCCCGCCGTCCAGATTGAGGGCGCTCCAGCAGCCCAGGTCTTTCAGCAGCGTGGCCAGTTCGCCCAGTGACATGCCCTCGCTGTAGCCCGCCTGCCGGCCGTCCACGACCACGAGCCACAAAGTCTTGCCTGCGGCATCCAGACCGAGAGCGGTCCGCGGGTGCAAGGGTTGGGCGTCCGCGATCAAGGTCTTGCCGTCGCGGACCAGTTCCTTGTAGCCGGACACGGCCATTGAGGCTTCGGCCGGCGCGGCAGGCGTGCCGACGCAGCCGCGCCCGGAGGCGTCCGTCCAGAAGCTGGGGTAGCCGGCCTGCGGCGGGCTCGCCTCACGGGTCCCGTCCTTGGCCCAGCCGCAAATGTTCACCGGCCTGCCGGCATAGTGATAGGGCCGGCCGGGTTTCTCCCCGCCGGGCGGCGGAAGATCCTTAAAGAAATTGGCGTTGACTGCGGCGACTACGCCGGGGCGCGCCGCCAGGACCGCCGGCTTCTCCAGGACCGCTGTGGCAGGCCCGGGGCCGTCGGGGGCGGCAGCGATCAGGACGGCCGCTTCGAGTTCCTTCGCGGTCAGGTCTGCGCGCAGACAATAGATGTGCAGCGCGCGCGGGTCTTTGCGGACTTCCTGCCAAAAGAGCACGGGCGCGGGCGGCGCGGCCTCCGCACCCGGCCGCGCCTCCAGAACTGCCACCAGTTTGTCGGCCGACTGCAGTGGCGCCGCCAGAACCAGGAGCAGCGCGGCCAGAAGGATTTTGGATTGTGTCTCGACATGTCGGGAGTGGATGGGAAGAATGGGAACGATGGGAGGACGCATCATCATCTTCTTCCCATCCTTCCCATTCTTCTCATTCTTCCCATCCTCTGCCCTGCGGACGCGGGGAAGGCTGGGGTGGGACTGAACGGTTACCGGATTTTGAATTTCGGCTTTGGCTGCGGCCCTCACGGGTTGGCCAGCTTCCAGCGGCCGCCGCAGTTCTGCATCTGCTGGGTTTCTTCTTTGCCGGACTTGACCGTGTAGGTGACCTGGCCGAGGCCGCCCATAGCGAGGCGCTGCGAGCTGACCAGTTGCGCGCCTTCGAACTTGGCGAAGTACTTGAGAAACGCGGCCTTGTCAGCATCCTTCTGCAGATCGAGCTGCGCCAGGCTGCGGGGCCTTTCCGCGATCAAGGCTGCGACAATCTTGACATCCTTGGCTGCCACGGCCTCACAGAATTTCTGGAAACAGAAGCCGATGTCCGCGAGTTTCTCGTCACTGAATTTGGCCAGCGGGTCTGCGTCCTTCTTCGCTTCAGCCGCGCCTGCAATGGACCCAGCCAGCAACGCCACGGCAAGAACTAATCTCATGCAGGAACCCCTCCGCTCAGTTGCCACAAGCCTGCCCCCTCTCCGTGTCCCCGGAATCCGTCGGGTCATGTCCCCGGAATCCGTCTATTTCTTCTTGTACACCTTCGCCGGGTCGAAGACCTTGCGGCCCGCTTCCTTGACGGCCCACTGGCCGTCCTTCTGTTTCACGAGCTTGTAGCTGAAGCAGGAGCGGAAGCCGAGGTGGCAGTTGCCTTTGACCTGGTGGACTTTGGCCAGCAGCGCGTCGCCATCGCAGTCCACGCGCAGTTCCAACAGCTTTTGCACGTGCCCGGATTCCTCGCCCTTCAGCCACAGCTTCTTGCGTGAACGCGAGTAGTAGTGCATCAAGCCGGTTTCAAATGTCTTTTCCAGCGCCAGGCGGTTGGCAAACGCGACCCCCAGCACTTCCTTGTTGGCGGCGTCTTGGGTCACGACCGCAGCCAGGCCATCCGCGTCCCACTTGAGCGCATCCAGGATGACGGCCAGACCCGGCCGGCCGGCCACGCGCCCAAAGAATTCAACTCCAGCCCCCATGACAACCTCCCAGATCCTGAATCCGCAATCCGAAATGCACAAGCGACAGACAAATCCCAGGGAAACAAATGCCAAAAAACACCTGCGCTGTCAATGGCGCAAATCGAGCCGAGAGCGTATTCTTGGGCTGGACCTGGCAGCGCAGAGGCGCAGAGGACGCAGCGTGGATTGATGAACCTGAGGCCCATTGAACCCAACTCCCCTGCTGTTCTCTGTGCCCTCCACGTCTCTGCGGTGCATACTGCCGCGCGCTGGGCGCTGCTCGCTTGGGTGCTGCTGGCCTCTTTCCGTATGCGAGGGGCAGAAAAGCCGGAGGCCGGAGTTGAGCTCTCCGCGGAAGAGAAGGCCGTCTGCGAGTTGACTAACAAGGAGCGCAAGAACGCGGGATTGGAGCCTTTGCAGTTGAATGCGAAGCTGTTCGAGGCGGCCCGCGCGCACGCGGCCAACATGCTTAAGCACGGCAAGATGGCGCACAAGCTGGATGGCCAGGAGGCGCCCCAACGAGTGGCCGCCAAAGGCTACAGGTATGCGCTTGTGGGCGAGAACGTGGCCTATGGGCAGGAGACCCCCGAAGAGGTGGTGGCCGCCTGGATGGCCTCGCCCACGCACCGCGCCAACATCCTGCGCGCGCAGTTCACC
>JBEKKG010001079.1:0-2766 GCA_050010835.1 Planctomycetota bacterium | reverse complement strand
AGCAAAGGCAGTCAGCGTCCGAATGACGCGCGAGCGGCGTTTGACAATCTGTTTAAGGATTGAAGTTAGCTCTCACTTCCCGGTTCCCGGTTCTCAGTTCTCGGCTCTCAGCTGTCAGCTCTCAGTTAGAGCGGAAGTCTTCTGAATGTCCGAGGAATCCAGCCCCGGAGGGGCGAACGAACTAAGCCCAGCGCTTCGCAGCTTGCGGAAAAACTCGCATTTTGATCTTGTTTTGAAAGGGCGCGGCTTTAGCCGCCGCGGGCTGCACAAGCGTCCGATCCGACTTTTCCACAAGCTGTTCAGCGCTGGGAAAAGTGGAAGAAATTAATCAAGTCCCGGAGGGACGACCGAGTCCTCACGCACACTTCACCGCTGCGATAATCATCCCCTGTAAGTGGTTGAATTTAACCAGGATGGTTGAAATCAGCCACCCCTCTTCTTGCAACTTTTCTTCCCCCTGTGTGTTCAAAGTAAGTAGAGACCTGGTCCATGGTTGGAGAGCAAAAGGCCACCACGAAGACCACAGTCACTAGAAAGTTTCTGGATCCGGTCAAAGTTTCGGCGGACCTGGGAAGAGGAGGTCCATATGCGTTACCTGAGATATTTAGCGTTGCTGGCAGTCCTGATGTTGCCGCTTGCCTTCGCGCAGGCGCAGGTAGGAGTTGCCATCGGAGTCGGGCCGGCCTACGTGGGCGGGCCGCCGGCGTGTCAGTACGGCTACTACGGATATGCTCCATATGCCTGCGCACCCTACGGCTACTACGGTCCGCAGTGGTTTAGTGGCGGAGTGTTTATCGGTGCCGGCCCATGGTACGGTCGGGGCTGGGGCTACGGCGGCCGGGGAGGCTGGGGCTATGGTCACGGTGCCTACGGACGCGGAGGTTACGGGCGTGGTGGCTATGCCCACGGCGGCTTTGCCCGAGGAGGCGGTGGCTTCCATGGCGGCGAATCCCGCGGCGGCGGTTTCCACGGTGGCGGCGGTCACGCTGCCGGAGGCCACAGTGCCGGAGGTCACGGTGGCGGAGGTCACAGTGGCGGAGGCCATGGTGGCGGACACCGGTAAGAACTCCAGACATGGAGAAGTTTCAACGGCTGGCAGCACTGCGCTGCCAGCCATTTTCTTTAGTCGAGGTCAGCCGCCGCACCCGGACTTTCACTTCAGCCCGCGACCATGAGGCGGTCAATCCACTGCGCACTTAGCCGGCACGTCGCCAGCGCGCAGACATCCCACGTCTTGTGCGGCTGTCAGTTCTCAACCATCGTTTGTCAACCCATCTATCGAAGTTGTCATCCTGAGCGAAGCCGAAGGGACCCCTGTACCTTCTCGCTCAGCAAGGACGCGTCAGGGAGCTCTCCCCGTACAGCCGGGTTTCATCGTGTAGCAGCCAAGGTGGCCTTGATTAGGGTGTGGCGCACCTCGGCTGCGACACATCAGGGAACATTGTCGCCAACGGCCGATTGGAAGTCTGTGATGCGTGGCCCGGACGAAAGAGATAACAAAAGCGGATTTCAAGGTGGAGTGTCCAAGAGGTTTCGACACTCAGACAAAAAGTGTCCTTGATGGCCAGGGAACAATCTTCCCGGGCCACGCTGGAGCGCATTCCATACTGTTCTGTGCTCTTCCGCATCTAATCTGGCAGGAGGCACTTGGCGGGCAAGCCGCTTGCCTTAGGCGGACTACATCCTTATAATCCGCACACCGGAATAATGTTAAGCCGCGGCATTTCGACAGGCGGCCCACAGTTTCGGGACCCGCCGGTGTTAGTGGCAGAAATGCCAATGGCGTTCAAATGAAGAATGGTTTATGGTGCAAGTCCGACGCCAGTCTTGGTTCGAATCGGGCAAAATGTCAACTCCAGTTTTCCCGAAGAGTCAAGGAGCCACCTTAATGAAGAAGATTGTTCTCGCGATGTTGCTGGTAGCCGCGATTACCGCCGTCGCTCAAACCGCTGCCGCGCCCGCCCAAGCTGCGCCGCAGCAGAACCCCGCGCCCGCCCAACCCGCAGCTTCTCCAGCCGCGCCCCAGAAACCGCCCCAGAAAAAAGAGATCAAAGACCCGGCGGAGTATAACGCCTACGTGGGCGCCGCGCAGCAAACCGACGCCGCGGCCAAGGTCAGCGGCTTGGAAGCATTTGTGACCCAGTATCCCAACAGCGTGATGAAGGAAGACGCGCTGGAACTTTTGATGGGCGCCTATCAACAGATGCTCGGTCAGGCGAAGACTCCCGACGAGCAGAGGCTCGATCAGACCAAGACGCTGGACACGGCGCAGAAGGTTCTAGTGGTGAACCCATGCAATCTCCGGGCATTGGCACTGCTGGCCTACACCAAGAACGCGCAACAGAATTTTGCGGAGGCGGGCCAGTTCGGCGAAAAAGGCTTGCAGTGTCTGCCCACCGCGGCCAAGCCGGAAGGCACGTCGGACGCGGATTTTCAGAAACTGAAGGATGGAACGGCGACGATCTTCAACGGCGCGGTTGGGGTCGGCGCTTTCTCGACTACCCTGCAAGCCAAGGGGAACGACTACACGAAGGCGCAGAAGTATTTGCGGGCTGCGGTGGAAGCGGATCCGGCTAACCTGCTCAACGTCTATGACCTGGGGCGCGCTTACCTGGAGCCGGGACCCGGTGAAAACATCGTGGATGGACTTTTCTTCATCGCGCGCGCTTCCAATCTGGCGCAGGGTGCGGGCAAGGATCAGATCGCCAAGTTCGGCAAGAGCAGATACAACAAATACCACGGCAGCGAAGAGGGCTGGAGCGATTT
>JBEKKG010001078.1:0-2773 GCA_050010835.1 Planctomycetota bacterium | reverse complement strand
CTTAGCAAAGGCGCTGGGCCAGGATCCGTCACAGTTGGCTGCGGCGGAGAAACGTGACCTGCTGGCGCGCCTCCTGGGGCGGCTGGCGCACGAAATCCGTAACCCCCTCAGTTCGCTCGACATCCACGTCCAGTTGCTGGAAGAAGACCTGGCCGTGCTGGCCCCCCAAATGCGCGAACAGTTGACTGCCCGGCTCGAGATCATCCACGGTGAGTTGCACCGGCTGGAGGGTATCGTCGAGCGGTTCCTGCGGCTGGCCGGGCCGGCGGGGGTGGACCTGGAGCCGGTGGAGGTCCCAACAATCCTCACACACGTGTGCGAGTTGCTCCGGCCGGAGGCGGCCGCGCGTGAGATCGGAATCACCACCCGCGTTGATGAGCCCCTCCCGCCCGTGCTGGCCGACCCAGTCCGGCTGACCCAGGCGCTGCTCAATCTGCTCATTAACGCCCTCCAGGCCGTGGAAAGGAAGGGTCGGGTCGAAGTGAGCGCGGCTGTGGCGGACGGGCTGGTTTGTGTCGCCGTGAGCGACAATGGCCCCGGAATTCCGCCCGAAAAGCTGGCGTCCATCTTTGATCCGTATTTTACCACCAAAGCCGAGGGGAGCGGTCTGGGGCTTTGGATTGCGCAGCAGATTGCTACCGCGCACGGTGGCAGCCTTCAGGCGCAAAACGGGCCTGCCGGCGGGGCGGTCCTGACGATGCGCTTGCCGCTGAAAACCACAGATGAACACCGATAGACACAGATCCGCGAGAATACTGGTGGTGGATGACGAGCAAGGACTCTGCGCCGGCGTGCAGGAGGCCTTGCGGCGGGAGGGCTATGTCGTTGACGCGATGACCGAGGCGCCGGCGGCACTGAAACTGACTGAGCAACGGCTTTACAACCTGGTGATCTCGGACATCAAGATGCCCGGCCTCAGCGGCCTGGAATTGCTGACGCAAGTCCGGGCGCACAGCCGGGACACGCTGTTCATCCTGATGACGGCCTTCGGGACGGTCGAGAGCGCCGTCGAGGCGATGAAGCAGGGCGCTTACGATTACCTGCCCAAGCCGATTGACATGAAACGGCTGCGGGCGCTGGTGCAGAAAGCGCTGGAGTTCCAGGCAGTGGTGGCCGAGAACAACGAGCTGCGGTTGCGCCTGCAAACCCGCACGGATACCGGCCTGCTGGTGGGGGATTCCGAATCTATGCGAGCGGCGGCACGGCTTATCGAGGAGGTGGCCAACAGCGACGTGACGGTGTTGATCGAAGGCGAGAGCGGCACCGGCAAGGAAATCGCCGCCCGCTCGATCCACGTGCAAAGCGCCCGGCGCGACCGGCCCTTCATTTCGGTGAACTGCGCGGCCTTGGCCGAGCAGTTGCTCGAGGCCGAGCTTTTCGGCCACGTCAAAGGCGCCTTCACCGGCGCGATCGCGAACAAGCCCGGGCGCTTTCAACAGGCCGACGGTGGCACCCTCTTCCTGGACGAGATCGGCGACCTTTCGCCGAAAGGGCAGGGGGACCTGTTGCGCGTGCTGGAGGACGGCGCGTTTCGCATGGTCGGCGGCTCCGATCTGATCCGCGTCAATGTGCGGGTCATTGCCGCCACGAACAAGAAACTGAGCGACTCGGTGGCGCAGGGCAAGTTCCGCGAGGACCTTTTCTACCGTCTACAAATTGTGCCCATTGTCATGCCGCCGCTGCGGGAGCGGGCGGAGGATATTCCGCTGCTGATCGAGCGCTTCTTCGAGCAGTTCGCGGCCAAGCACAAGCGACGGCGCAAGCGGATGGCCTCCGAGGCCCTGCAGCTTTGCCAGCACTTCCCGTGGCCGGGCAACGTGCGCCAGCTCCGCAACGTCATCGAACGGCTCGTCATCACCTGCCGCGAGGTGGAAGTGGGCGTCAGCCACCTGCCCGATTTCCTGCGCGATTACGACCGCAGCATGACCACGTTCACCGTGCGGCCGGGCACCCCCCTGGCCGAGGTAGAAAAGCTGCTGATCCGGCAGACGCTGACGCACGTTACCAGCAACCGCGAGGAAGCCGCCCGGGCGCTGGGCATCAGCCGCCGCGCGCTGCAATACAAGCTCAAGCAATATGGCCTGCTGGAGGGCCCGGCCACTGCGGAACCGCCTGCCCAGGAACCGGACCGGGAGGGCTAGAACTGACTGATTGGGCGAGGTTGCGGTACGAGCCAGATTCAATAATCCGTGTGCAGTGATACCGCGATGGTACCGAAGTGGCCCCAATGCCCCAGGCTTTGAGGTGGCTTTGAGGTGGCTTTAGGGTCGCATTAGGGTCGCATTGGGGTGGCTTTAGATGGCTTTGTCCGGCTTTCTCTGCATACTTCATTCGGCATTCGGCATTCGCCTGAGCGTGGCTTCGCCGGGCCGTTCGATGTTGGATGTTGGTTGTTGGATGTTGGATGTTCGGCGTCCATCATAAGCCTCCCGAATACAACTCCCCTCGCTCGCCTCCCTCGTGGTGGTCTGGGGGCACTCTGGATAAACTCTGGACATGTTCTGGTACCATAGCGCCGCCTCAAACCACCGTTTTTGATCAGCCACACTTATGAAGGTGGAAGTATAGGGGCGGGGACGGCCTCGTCCCCGTGATTCGGCAAATCCAAGCAAATCACCGGGGGCGAGGCCGTCCCCGCCCCTCTCATGAATGGGCCCCGATGCGCCGCCGCTGCGGCTGCGTTCTGCCTGCGCCGACGGCGTTTTCCCGGCGACTCCCCCGGCAAGACCACGGCGTGTACCCGATGACGATCATCGAATCGCCTTTGTTTGCA
>JBEKKG010001077.1:0-2777 GCA_050010835.1 Planctomycetota bacterium | reverse complement strand
GGAATTAGTCATGGGCGTGTTGCTGCTCGTCGCGGCATTCGCTTGTTATCTGCTGCGAGAGATGATTTCCTGTTGGATGATGCGAAGAGTGCAAAGAAGCAGTCAACACCTGCGGCCTAACGAAAAAAGATAGCATTGGCCGACTGAGCGCAGCGAAGGAGCGCCAATGCTATCTATGGTTGAACGAGCCCGTGGAACTTACCCCTGTCTTTTGCTTTTGAAGGTTGTCTGCTGAAAGTTTCCCCGGATTGATCCCGCCCCGCGCTGGTTTGAGTGACGCAGGCGTTTTTGCGGGTCGTTGTCCGGCTCCCGAATGCTTGTGACGCTCGTGCCGGCGTCCGATGGACGGGGTTTTCCCTCCGTTTTTGCGCCGCAGACAACACCGGTGCGTTCACGCCGGATCGAAAGTGTGATCGGGCGCGGATGCGGGAGAATTGTGGACGGTTCAACGTTCATGGGCGGCCTCCGGGCGGCGGACGGGCCAGCCGTCCGATCAGGTGCATCGGCTTGTGGCAGCAGGGACAGAGCGGCGCTGGCGTGGTTGGCGCGGGTGCCAGCGGCGGCACCCGCCAGTCCAGCAGCGCCCGGATGCGCTCGAAGCGCGCTTTGGCCGCCGGACTGAGCCAGCCATAGTAGCGGACCCGCGGCAAGCCCCTGGGCAAGACGTGCTGCAAATACCGGTGCAGGAACGCTTCGGCCCTCAGCCGGGTCGTCCGGTTGCGCCCTTGGTTGTCCCGCCAGGCAAACGTGACGTGTTGGCTGTCGTCGGCCACGATCCGCTCGGCGCTCCAGGCCGTGCGATAGACATAGGCGGCCAGATATTTCAACGCCCCTTCGCCTCGTCCCACTGGCTGCACGTCGGCCACCCAGTCTTGCCGCCAGACGGCCGAGGGGATTTGGGCCAACAGTCGGGACGGCAGAGCCACTTTGAGCCGGGTGCGAAACCGCAACGCCAGCACCCGTTGTGGCAGGAAGTAGTCGGGTGATTTGGGCCGAAGCCAACGCAGGCCGTCGTCGGACAATCCCCCGCCGGGCACCACGCAATGGACGTGCGGATGATACCGCAGATCGCGCGTCCAGGTCTGGAGCACGGCCAGCAAACCCAGTTCGGCCCCTAAATCCTTGTGGTCGCGCGCCACGTCGAGCAAGGCCCCGGCACTCTGGCGCAACAACGCCGGATAACACACCTGCTGGTTGGACCGGATGAGCCGACGCAAGCCTTCGGGCACAGTGAAGGTGACCAGATAATACGGCAAGGGCAGCAAGCGCCGGCGCTGGCGTTCCAACCACTCGGTCGCGTCGGCGTGGCCGCATTGCGGACAGGCCCGGTGATTGCAGGAATGATACGCGAAGTGTTGTTGGCCGCAGTCACACTGGTAGCGCTGGCCGCCCAACGCCGGCGTGCGACACGACAACACCGCTTGGACGGCGCGGCGGTGCGAGGGCAACAGCCGGTCGCCAAACTTGCGTTCATACGCCGGCCAATGCCGGCGCAACACTGCGGCCAGAGGCACCACGGACCGGAGCCCTTACGCGTTGAGCGGTGGATACAACGCGGCCAGGGCCGCCTGGGTTTTGGCTTCGCTCAGGGCCGTCAGATGGGTATAGACGACGGTGGTGTCCAGCGATTCATGGCCCAGGTATTGGCTGATCTGGCGCAACGACACGCCTTCCTCCAGCAAATGCGTGGCGTAACTGTGCCGCAGACTGTGGGTGGTGGAGGCCGGGTTGATGCCGCTGGCGGCGCGCGCCAGCCGATACGCCATCTGCACCGAACTGACGCTCATCGGCGCGATGGACCGCCTCATCGCCTGGCTCAAGGAGAGCGTCCGGTCGGCCCAGCCCCGGCCCGGCGAGGGAAACAGGAACACCGGGTTGCGATGCGCCCGCCACCAGACGCGCAGTTCGGCCACCATCGCCACGGCCAGGGGCACATACCGGTCCTTGCCGCCCTTGCCGTTGCGCAGGTGCAGCCGCGGCGGCGTCTCTTGGCCGTGAACGTCGCGGACTTCGATCCCCACCGCTTCGCCCACCCGCAGCCCGCAGTGATACATCAACCGCAGACAGGTCCGGAACCGCGGCTCCGTGACGGCGGCCAGCAAGGCGGCCACCTCGGCGCGCGCCAGCACGATGGGCAAGACCTCCGGCTCGGCAATGCGCACCTCCTGGAACACCGTCCAGCCCCGCACCTTCACGCAGTCCAGAAAGAAGCACAGCAACGAATACTTGGCTGCCTTCATCGGGCTGTGCTTGTAGTGTTTGTGCTGCCGCAGAAACAGGAAGTACTCCCGAATCTGGTTCTCGGACAGCGTGGCCGGGTCGCACTGGAAATGCTCGGCCAGCTTGCAGACGTAACGGATGTACTCCTTTTTGGTGGCCGGCCGGTAATCTTTTAGCTCGACGAGTTGTTGGAATTGGTGGATAGAAGCGTAGTTAAGTTTAAGCATAGGCCGGGCAGGATGCCTTCGCCTGAAGACGACTGCCCGGCTAATCTGAAACAAATCATCCGTGAACTTGAAACCGTCCTGCCTCCCCTGCCGCGCAGCGGCTCAGTTCAACAAGAGGATAGGCTGCACAGCTAAGGTCAAAGGTTCGACTAAACCATTTTAAAGCGCTTGCCCGCCAATCTCGAGGCTAAGTTGATCAAAAAACCATGACTCGGGTCGCGCGCAAGGTGTCCGCGTGGTGTCGGGTTTGAAACCAGTTCCCCCGCCCGCCGCGCGTCAGAACTCAAAACACGGCGTGGACGGAGTGACGCACCTCGCCTGGTCCGGATG
>JBEKKG010001076.1:0-2779 GCA_050010835.1 Planctomycetota bacterium | reverse complement strand
TGACGGGTTCGCGCGGGCACTGCTGTACATGGAGGAGCAGGACGGGCGCAAGGAGCCGGCTGTGTCAGAGAAGCGGCGGGAGTTCCTGTCTATCATCAGTCAGGAATCGCAACGGCTGAGCAAGCTGATTGAAGACGTGCTGGATCTCTCAGAAGCTGAGAGCAGCTATCGCCGCCAGGCGCCCGAGCAGTTCAGCGCCAAAGCGCTCTTCGAAGAATCCCTGGCCTCGCTGACGGATCCCCAGCCCTTTCCTGAAGTAACCGTGCGGCTGACACCCGCAGGCGCAGGCCCGTCTATTTTTGCCGACCGGGCCTCGATGATCCAGGTGGTCCGCGAACTGCTGATCAACGCGCGGAAGTTCTCCGGCGCGCCGGAGATTGTTTTGGGCGCGGAGCTGGTTTCGATACGGCGGCGGGGGACTGCGCAAGCCCCAGGCTCCGTGATGCGGAACGGGGCTTTCAGCGCCGCTCTGCTCTACGTCGAGGACCAGGGCGTGGGCATCGCGCCGGAAGACCTGCGCCATATCTTTGAGAAGTTCCACCGTGGCGAGCGCGCCGTGTCTTCTGCCCCGGGGATGGGACTGGGGCTGTCCATTGCGCGGACGCTCGTGAGCCAGAATGACGGGCGGATCTGGGTTGATTCCTCTCCCGGGTCCGGCACAACTTTCTATATGCTCTTGCCCAGTCACCCCCCCGGCGACACGAGGCCTTAGGCTTTTCCTCAGCGTGCGTCCCCAGGCCTCAAGCCTAATGCGCTAAAAGCCTAATGCATACATCTGACTTGACGTTAGCGCCTTGTTTCTCTATAAACAGGGCATGTCTGGCTCTCCCAAACCACTCATGGGCAACGGGAGTCCGAGCGGAACAATGCAGGCGCGGGAACTGCGGCCTGCGGAGCAGCCACTTTTGGCGCGGTCAAAGCGTTTCGAGACGCGGGCCTCGCGAGCTATGGGATTGGTGAAGCGTGGCAATGGATGAAGAAGAGGAAGAAGAGACGGAAGAGCTGAAACCTATCGCGGTCGAGACCAAAGTCTCCGACACGGGGGGCTGTGCCAAGGCACTGGGTGTCACCGTGCCGGCCGCAGCCGTGAACAAGGAATTCGATGCGGTCGTCGGCGAGTTGGCCGGCAGCTTGCGGTTGCCGGGCTTTCGGCCCGGCAAGGTGCCGCGCCAGCTCATCGAGAAGCGCTTCGCTGAGGCCATACGCGACCGCGTCACGACGGATATCGTCAAGCGCGCGGTGAGCACTGCACTCAGCAAAGAGCGGCTTGATGTGGTGGGCGAGCCCAAGCTGGATGTCAAGAACCTGCCGAAGGTCCAGCGCGGCCAGCCCTTCAGCTTCAGCCTGGACCTCGAAGTCAGGCCGGCCTTCGAACTCAGCAACTACAAGGGGCTGGTTGTGGAACAGGAGGAGGTCGAACTCCTGCCCGAAGAGGTCGAGGAGGGAATCTTGCGGCTGCGCGAACGGTTCTCTGAGTTTGTGGACCTGCCGCCTGAGCACCCCATTGGCAACCGGAACTTGGTCAAAGGCACTTTGCGCTTCACGGTTGAAGGGAAGGAGGTCCACCAGGCCGAGGAGCAGTTGTTCGTCATGGATGGCCTCGTTCTGGGCGCCCACGCCCAGCTCAAGGAGGAGTTCCTTCAAGGCGCAAAGGTCGGCGAGAAGCGCAGCACCGCGGCCACCTTGGACGAAGGTTTCCCCGTCGCCGAATACCGCGGGAAGAACGCCACCATTGATCTCGAAATCGCCAGCATCAAGCAGCAAACCCTGTTGCCGGCCGGCGATGCGCTGGCGCAGAAGGTGGGGCTGAAAACGCTGGAAGAGCTGCAGGCCAGAGTCCGTTCCGAACTCCTGGAGAAACTGAGCGACGAAGTCCGGAGCAGGACCGAGCATGAACTGCTGGAGCGCATCGTCTCGGCCACGCCGTTCGAACTCCCCAAGCGCCTCCAGGACACCCTTTCGCACGCCAACAAGGAACGGAGTCTCGAGCAGCTCAAAGAGATGGGCATAGATGTGGCCAGCCTCGGCGAGCACCGTGCCATGTTTGAGTCCAAAGCCAAGGACCAGGCCGCCGCCGAAATACGGCGCTGGTTCGTCATGGATGCCATCTGTGCCAAGGAGGGCATCACGGTCTCGGATGAGGACATTGACCAGGAGATTGTCAGACTGGCGCGTGCGCGGAACATGCGCGCCTCGGACCTCTACGACAAACTCAGGGATACGGACCAACTGGAGAGGTTGGAGGCCCAACTCAAGACGCAAAAGCTGCTGGAGTTCCTGGTGCAGGAGGCCGCCGTCGAATCCCACCAGAGCGATCGTTCGTGCTCCCGCCTTATTGGCGTAACGCACGGCATGCACTAAATCGCCGGAAAACCCCTTTCCGCCGTGTACCGAAATGAGGATCACGACATCGTTCGGCTGTAAGATACCTCGCATCTGATTGACGAATACGTCTTCCCGGGAGGCATCGTTGGCCCAGGCCGTCATCATGGGCACATTATCGGTAAATGCCAATACTTGAAACCGTTTGCTCGAGCCATTGCTTGCTCCCTTTCCAAGATCGCAAGCGAAGTGCGACGCCAGCGCGGCACTGCCGCCGTTGCCAAATAAATAAATCATGCGGCTCGATTCATACGCCTCCCCGAGGGCAGTAACGATTTTCTCTATGGTCGCGATGGGCATTTTCCCGATTGTCTGGATAACATCATCAAAGTAACTGTTCAACGCTGTTTGCATAGTCAACCTTTCGCGCGGTGCTGGTCCAAACTGCACAGTTCTG
>JBEKKG010001075.1:0-2780 GCA_050010835.1 Planctomycetota bacterium | reverse complement strand
TGAACTGGACGTCCCCGCCATTGCGCGCCTGAAGGACAATCTGCCGGAACTGTCGGCGGCGGTCGAGGCCCGGTTCGGCCAGCAGCCGCCTGCGGCTACGTTCGAACACGGGGAAGACCGGATTGAAGTCTGGGACGCCGACGACTTTGATCCTTGGGAAACTTTGGCGTGGCCCACGGTCCGGGTCATGCGGTATCGTCAGCACAAGCGGGATGGAACGGTCATCCAGGCCGACTGGTTAACCAATTTCTCCATCGCCAGGTTGGGCACCCAGACGTTCTTCAAGCTTGCCAAGAGCCGCTGGGAGATCGAGAATCAGGGGTTCAACGACGGCAAGAATCTTTACGGGATGGAGCACATCCAGCATCACCATCCCAACAGCATGCTGGTGAACTGGCTCTTCCTGCTGCTCGCCTTGATGATCGAACGGCCTTACCGGAACCGCTATCTGCATCGCGGTACGCACCTGATCCTTACCGCCATCCAGCTCAAGGACACGCTTTGGCTCCATCTCCGCCCGGCCCACGCCGACACCAGTGGATGCCGGGCGGCGGCAATCGCAAGATGCCGCACTGATCTTTGACAATCCTCCTGTTCAAAACCGCTCGGCAAAACGACGTGCCCCTCGTCGTCGCGGTTTTTCGCCATTCTGCGACGCCCCCCCCCTGCCAGTCGGCCCGCTCAGCGGGGTCCGGAAGTGTCTTGTCCCAACTCTCCGAAACCGCTGGCGGAGAAGCTACCCCCTGTCAAGGCAAAGTAGAAATGTCCCATTCCCAGCAAAGTAGAAATGTCCGGTTTTGCAGGGGCGGACGGGATGGCGTGGTAGTCTGTGATTGTCCGTGCCGGGGTCGCGCCTGGCGCGGAGGTCCAAGGCCGATGCGACGGAGCTGGCTCCGAAAAATCGGCATCCCGCCCTCTGGTGACGAGCCTCTCGTCATCAGAGGGTCTTGGTCTTCCGGGTTTGGTTTTCAGGTTTTTCTTCTGAGCAGATTTTATTGGCGAAGCTTCGGAGCGGAGGCCTTGAGACCCTTCCAACGCGAGTGCTGCCGGGGCGCTTTTGCCCGGCTTTCCTTGTGGACGGTTTTGGCTCATCCCAGCGACTCCGCGCTCCGGGCGCCGGAGCTCTGCGCGGCCTGCCAGACCTTGGGGCCTTTGCGCAGGTCGAAGTTCTTCCCCCAGTCGCTACCCCTTGGTTTAGGCGCAGCCTTACGCGTGGCCGGTGCGGAAGTCTTCTGGATGGTCACCTTCGCCGCCGGCGCGCAGACTGTCGAGCTCAGATAGCGGCCTTGGAAGCGCATGGCCAGTGAGCCATCCATCCGCTTCTCCACCCGCACTCTGGCGCCGCGCAGCCCAGTCCGAATGTCCTTGCCACCGATCTGATAGAGCTTGGCTTCGTAACGAACCGTGTAGTCGTTGGTCACCTGGCGGTCTTCCACGTGGCTCAGGATGGCCGCCAGAGAATGCTCCTTTCCCAGCGGGCGGTGCGCGTCGGCAGGGATGGCCGGCAACACCGCCAGCGTCTGGTTCCACCACGGCAGATACTCCCCGTCCAGGTAGGCATTGGCCTGCTCGAGGGTGCACACACCGGCCACTCGCATCCCCTTCACCAGACGATCCTGGGCGGTGCCAAACTGCCGCTCCACGCGCCCTTTGGCTTGCGCAGAATGCGCGGCGATCCACACAATGTTGAGCTCCCTCAGCGCCCGGCCGATCTGCGTGGGCGGCATCTCCGGCCGGTCTAAGCCCTCACGCTGCTCGCCCCGCTTGGTTCTGACCGCCGTCTGAAACAGGCCCGGTTGGTCCGTGTAGAACGCCAGCGGACGGCCAAAACGCTCCAGGTACTCCTGCAGCACCCGCATGTTTTCCTCGGTGGAATCGTGCCGCACGAAACGCGCAAACAAACGGCTGGTGGCGTCGTCGATCATGACGATCAGGTAGAGCTTCTCTCCCCGCCCTTCCAGCCAGTCATGCTCGCTGGTGTCCCACTGCACCAATTCCCCGAAGCAACTGCGCCGCGCTCGCCACAGATGTGCTTCTTGGATGTGCCGCCCATGCGCCTTCCACAGCCCGGCCCTCCCCATCCACTGCCGCAGCGTCTCCTTGCTCACCGCCAGGCCGTGCTTCTTGCGCAAGTACTCGCAAGCCAGCGTCGGGCCGAAGCCTTGGTATATCGGATCCGACAGGATGCATACCGCTTCCTCTTCGGTTGCCGCGGACAGCCTCCGGTTCGACAGGCAGCCGCGCAGCCCATGAATCACCGCCTTGTCCCCCAGGCGCCGCAGCTTGCGCAGCAGCCGCCGCACCTGTCGTTCGGTAACGCCAATCTTTTCGGCTGCCTGCTTCTGCGTAATCAACTTCTGGCTCTGAGCAGGAATCCGACGAAGTGCCCGATTGGCGGGGGTTTCAGAATCTGAGATTGTCGGCTGCGGCCGGCGTCGAGTTCGCCATGGCGGCGCTCAGACCACGTCCTGGCTTGCTCGGAGCCGGCCCCGTACAACACGCCGGCCAACTCGCTGAGATGCTCCTTGACGTGAAACTTGTCCACGATCTGGACAGCTTTGGGGAATAGTTCATGGGCGATCTTCCAAATCCAAGGTGCGCCGTCGCCGATAACCACCTGGCGTTGGGCTTGGGTGAAGGACCGGCGGGTGGCTTCACGCAGAACGCGTTGGGTGAACTCGGAGGGAACTTCATCGGTGTCCCGCGTAGCGGCGCTTTCGATGGCGGCGGTGTAGCTGATAGACCCTTCGTCGCGCATAGGCCGGTTCTCGGAATCGCGC
>JBEKKG010001074.1:0-2781 GCA_050010835.1 Planctomycetota bacterium | reverse complement strand
GGCTCTGGCAACACCCTTTGCCCAATTGTTTGGCGGTCCTTAGAGAACTTGGCGTCTTGAAGAAATGACCCTGGGCGGCGTTGCCGGGAGGGACATGAACATGAAAGCACGAAGCATTCTCCCACTGCTCTTGGCGCTTGGGACCGCGCTGTTCCTCAGCGCGCAAGCGGGCGAGTATCAGGTGCGCACTGCCGACGGCCAGACTTTGCAGGGCGAATACCTGGGGACGGAAGACGGCGTCGTCAAGCTGCGCACCAAGTACGGTGTGCAGCAGGTTCCCTTCAAAGATGTGCTGGCCATGACCCAGGTGGTGGCAGCGCCCAAACCTGCGCCCGCTGAGGAGCCTGCGGACAAAGAGCCTGCCGCCGAACAGCCCGCCGCTGAGAAAGAGGCCGCGCCGCCTCCGCCGCCAAAAACGCGCAAGCGAAAGCCGAAGGAAAAGGCCAAAGCGGAGGAGCCGGCCCCGGAGGCCGCTGCTGAAAACGAGGCCGTCCCGCCTCCTGCGCCGCCCAAGGCGGCCAAGCCAGGGGCAACGGAAGGCGGCAAGGAAGAGGCGCCGCCGCCGCCGCCGGCCTTTGCGGAGCCTAAGATGCCGGACCCGGTGGCACTCGCCAAAGCCCGTGCGGCGGAGGCGGAGGCAGAGGATCCGCGGCCCCAACCCCGCACGGCCGAACGCCAGGCAATCGAACGGGCGCTGAATAACTTCATGTACAGCAACCAGACCAACCGCGGAAAGATCATCCGCCTGCTGCAGGGCTATGGCCGAATGGCGGACCAGTATATTGCCTGCGCGTTCACCAATCCGGGCCAGATTGACATGCGGGTGGAAATCCTGGAGGTGCTGGCCGTCCCGGGCAATGCGCTGTCTACACCCGTCTTCGCCGAAGTTCATCGCGCGGCGCTCGCATCAATGGAGCAAACGGCCGCCGGCCCCGAGGTGCCGCCGCCTGATTATCTCTCGAAACAGGATCGCAATCAGCCGCTGACCCGGAGCGATTTTGTGAAAGTCGCGGCGTCCAACGTGCTGGATCTGGAGGGCTATATGTCCACTGCGGGGGGGCCCTTCAGCACCTTGTTCCTGCTGGATGTCTACAGAAAGCGCTACACCTCGGACAAGACCGAGCAGTCGCTGCTGGGCGTGGTGCGCGACCGCACCCGCCTGGCTGCCGCGGCGGCCGACGCGGGCCGCACCAGGTCCGAATGGACCAAGGCCTACCGGGTCAGTGCGATTGAGTTGGCGCTGCCCATGCTGTTCAAGGATGATAGCGCTCTGCAAACGCTGGCCCAGGGACTGCTGACGAAACTTCTGCCTTCCACGCATCCGAAATGGACCGCGCCTGAGGAAGACTGGGTGAAGTGGTGGGAGAAAACAAGGGAGAAGATCAAGTAGGTTTTCGATTTTCGATTGCCCACCCAAAACCTCAAGCCTCAAGCCTCAAGCCTAAACTGTGGCCAAGGCCCGTTTGAGCGCCATGCAGAGCTGCGCTTCGCATAATTCCACAAAGCTGATTCCCGCCGCGGCAGCCGCGCGCGGCAAGAGGCTGTGGGAGGTCATGCCGGGGAGCGTGTTGATTTCGAGCACCCACGGCGTTCCCGCGGCGTCGAGGATTATGTCGGTGCGGGACACGTCGCGGCAGCCCAGCGCCCGGTGGGCGGCGACGGCCAGTGCGCGCACCTTCTCCGCTGCCACAGGTTCCAGCTCAGCGGGGCAGAAGATGCGCGTGCGGTCGTCGCCGTACTTGGCGTTGTAGTCGTAGAATTCGCCCGCAACTTTCAGCTCAGCGGCGGGCAGCGGAGTTTCACCCAGGATGCCGACAGTCACTTCGCGGCCGGGAATGTAGCGCTCGACGAGCACACAGTCGCTGTACTCGGAGGCCTTGGTCAACGCGGGCTGCACCTGTTCCTCGGAGCGCACTATGGAAATCCCGAGGCTGGAGCCGCCTGTGGCGGGCTTGACGACCACGGGCGGCACGAGGTACAGCCCGGTCGTCGCGCCCTGGCGGTCCATCTCGGTGATGTCAAAACACATCCAGGCCGGAGTGCGGACGTTGGCGCGTTCAAAGGCCCGCTTGGCCAGGACCTTGTCAAAGGCCAGGGATGAGGAATCCACCCCGCTGCCCGTGTAGGGTATGTCCGCGGTTTCGAGGATCTCCTGGATGCGCCCGTCCTCGCCGAATTCGCCGTGCAGCGCCAGAAAGGCGATGTCAATTCCAAGGCCTTGTGCGTCCTTGCTGGTGAAGGAGCCGTCCAGGACCACGCGATGGATGTCATGGCCGGCCGCGGACAGAGCTTTGGCCACGTTCTCGCCGGATTCCAACGAAACTTTGCGTTCGGCTGACGGCCCGCCATAGAGTACGCCGATGGCCAGCCCCTTCAGCAATTCCAGGTCTTTCTTGTCCGGCATAAGGCTCCTTTTACCCCGCGGCAAGCGCCCCCGATGCATCGGGGACGCACTCCAAAGCCGGCTTCCAGCCGGGCGGCATCAACTCCTGTGCTTCAAAGCCCCAGGTTTCGATTTCCAACTCCAGCAGCACGCCGCACGCCTCGTAAGCGCGCAGGCGGACAAACCGGATGAGCTGCACCAGGTCCTGCGCCGTGGCCCCATTGTCGCAGACAAGGAAGTTGGCGTGAAGCATGGAGACGGTTGCGCCCCCAAAGCGCAACCCCTTGAGTCCCAGTTCCTCTATCAGCTTGCCCGCTGGTGGAACGCGCGGCTGCTCCGGGTTCTTGAAAACGCAGCCCGCGGAGCGCGCCGCGAGCGGTTGCGAGGCCCCCTTCTCG
>JBEKKG010001073.1:0-2786 GCA_050010835.1 Planctomycetota bacterium | reverse complement strand
TGTCACTTGCCACTTGCCACTTCTCACTTGTCGCTTGCCATTCTGTGTTCATCTGTGTTTATCTGGGGCCAGAGGCAGTTGGGCGCCTTCGTGGGGCGAGTTGGCAACTCGCCCTACTGATGCGCGCGGTGCGGACACGGCGCTTGCCTGCGCGGGTTTGGGCGCTGAGGCGTTCTGGTTTGCCGTGGCGCAGAGGGAGGCGCAGGCGAGGACACTGGCGAGGGCAGCGGTGCTCGAAGGCTGAGGTTTCGGGGCCACAGCCGGGGCACAAGCGGGGACGCTTGTGCTACAAGCCTGGGCCACGAGGTCCGCCGGGACAGGCCCCAGAATCTGCGGTTCGGGATCTTCCTCTTCAAGGAATCTGTCGAACTGGGCGGCCTTGAGCATGGACGAGGCCAGCCTCAAGTACTGAACGGCCTTCCGTTCGGCGTCCCTGTCGCCGGCCAAGGCGCGCATCAACAGTGCCCTGGCGCATTCTTCCCAAAGCCTGTACAAAGACAGGGCGTTCCACCTCGTTCTGTTGATAGCCAGTTGGCCCGCGATCTGCAACTGGTGGTCTTCCAGCGCTTCCGCAAGCTGCTTCTTGCCCTCGTCGGAATCGCGGTACTCCTCAAACGTCTTCCTGGCCAAGTGCGCGTACTGTGGGTACTTGGCCCGCACCACCAGCAGCGTCTCTGAGGCGTTGCAGCCGACCTCGGCGTAAGTCTTGAGGATGATCTTCCAGTCCTCCTGATCGTATTTCGGTTCCATTGTACTGCTCCTCCCGTAGGGCGATCCTCTGGATCGCCTGTCCTGTTGGCTCTGCAAGCGGGGCGAGCCAGGCGGCTCGCCCTACGTCAACACTTGCGTACCATCTACTATAGTATCATCATCTATTGAGATGTCAAATACAAAATCAAAGAAAAAATGTATTTTAGTCCCACGGTGAGCGGGGGCGCAATGTCCCGCATTTCGCCGAATTGCGGGCGCACAGATGCGACAGCCCGCAAACAAACCAGCCTCCCTGCGGGGAGGCCGGCTTTGCTCTTGAACCGTAGTCTGGGCATGGAGAACAGCCCGCTGGCTTGGCCGCTACTTGCCGATAACGATCAGGTTAAATCTGTAGGTGCTCCCGTTGACTAGAGCAGAAGATGTCCATGTCACCGTGCATCCGGTGGTTAAGCTGCTGCTCACCACAAAGCACGTAGTTCCTGGCCAAATCCCCGGCGTGCCCGTCACGCCATTCGCTGGGACGGCGATTACTACAGGGGTATTCGTGCCCGATGTTAGGGCGGCTGAATAGGTGACTGTCATCGTGTCAGTGGTCAGAGCCGCATTGGGTGTATATATCAACGTCATGGCGGAATCCGTCGAGCCGGCTTCCGCAGTAACCGTGGACCCACTGCCAGACGCCGCAGTAGGGGCAGTACCGGCGGAGAGGAGGCGTCCTTTGTTGAAGGTAATGTCGCCGGCATTGGCGATGGTCAGCTTCGCAGTGCCTGCAGTCTGCAACTGGACATTGCCGCTACCGCCCGAATTAATGATTGTGTTTCCAGCGGCCCCCGCTGGCACCTGGAAGGTCGCACTCTGTCCGGCAAGGCTCTGGACCAACAGCGGCCCCGCCCCGGTACTCTGAACCGTCAAGCCGCTCCCATTCGTGCCTTTAATCGTCGTCCCCGACACGTTGACTATGCCGGAAGCGGGCGTCAGGGTGAGGCTGCCAGAGGCGTTAGTATTCGAAATTGTGAAGGTGGTGCTGGCGTTCGTTGTCAAAGTGGAATTCGTGGCGCCCCCTCCGGGATTCACGACCACCGCACCGTCATTTCCAGATGTGCCTTTGAGCCCGGGAAACAATACGACGTTGCCGCCGTTATTGGCACCGACCCCGTTGCTCGCTGTAATCGTCACATCATTCCCGACTCCTGCCGCCGCAGGCGGGCCCGCCGTGAAACTCAGCGGACCGCTGGTGTTGGTAATCGAGAAGTTGTTGCTCGCGCTCGTCGTCAGAGTGGCTGCGTTGCTTACAGGAGTCATGGTGACGGTGCCGTTGGCCGGTGTCAGCGTTATGGGATTGGTGCCGCCAGAGCTTGTGAGCGTCAACACACCAGAGCCGGTGATGCCCAGCACGCTGGTGATGCTGCCGCTACTCATGCTGAGGCCGGAGAGCGTCGTCGCGCCGGTCACACCCAGGGTGCCGCTGAGGGTCACGTTCCCGGCGTTGTCCACCTTCAAGAACTTGGTGGTCCCGATCTTGTCTGTCACATCAAAAACGTCCACTGTCGGGGAGCCCACGCTGGATTGTTTCACCGAGGCAGCCACAACGTCTGTGCTGGGAGCCACCGTCAGCGCGCCCGTCATGGTGTCGCCGGCTTTCAGCACGTTCAGCGAAGAAGAGCCGGTCACAGTGCCAGTGAGACTAGCTGTGATCGTCCCGGCCGAGAAGTTGTTGGAAGCGTCGCGCGCCACGATGGTGCTGGCTGTGTTGGCGGACGCTACGCCTGTCCAGCTCGTATTGCCGCTGGTGTCCGAGGTGAGGGCTGAACCAGCAGCGCCAGGCACTGCCAATGGCAATGTAAGAGTCCAGTTAGCCGTCGGGCGGGCATTAGACTTAATCGCCGTGTAGTTGGCATTTCCGCCGCCGTAGAGGCTCAAAGCGCCGGCAAGGCCAGTTCCCGAGCCCAGTGACAGCGTTCCAGTGGAAGGAACGAAGGCAAGTTTAGTAGATGACACTTCCTGTGCAAGGTTCCCGCTAGTGTTGTTAACCCACGTCGGGTACATCGTGGCAGCGTTCGCATTGTCATTAGTGA
>JBEKKG010001072.1:0-2792 GCA_050010835.1 Planctomycetota bacterium | reverse complement strand
CCCCCTGCGGGAGGGGGTAGGGGGAGGGCCGGACGCCCCCTCACCCGGCGTTCGCTTCGCTCACGTCCGCCCTCTCCCGCAAGGGGAGAGGGAATGTTCGCCCAATGCGCCACGCACCCAGGCTTGCCGCCGCTTTCAAAGCGGCGCCCAGTTCTGGGGACGCAAGAGGGGGTTGAAGGGATCGGAGCTACGGGAACAGTCCGCCACGGCGCACCCTCTGGAACTAAAATACATTTTTCTTCAATTCTCCCCTTGACAGCTAAATGCCATTGTGGTACTCTTACTTGCGGGACATGCGTGCAAGCGATGATTGGCTGCGCATGACGCGGACCGGATGGGGTGTAATTCACCCCAGAGGCACAGTGAAATGATTTTGGATTTTGGAAGAACAGGAACCGTTCGGCCTGAGCCGTGGCTGAGAGGCAAAGGTTCCGTGGTTCCCATGATTCCCATACCGGGCATGGCAGGTGGCCGCGCGCTCTGCCCTGCCAGTAGTGAGAATAGTAAAATTACCAACGAGATTTTTCTTTTTGGTAGCGCCCAAGGTGCACGTGCAGAACGATTCGCCCCCGCCGGTAGTAAAAATAGTAAAATTACCAAAGGAATTTTGCGATTTGGTAGCGCCCAACCTACAGGGCCGGAGCATCTATTATATCGTTGCCTTATGATTATATCATTTTCTTTGGCCCAAACACAAGCCAATCGTGCCCCAATCGTATGCCATTCGTGGGCCATTCTTGGGCCATTCGTAGGCCATTCGTATGCCATTTTCTGCCAAAACGGACGTAAATTACCGACTTACAGCAATGGGATCCCTCTGGACATTCCGGGCATCAGGCTGCCTTATTCACAGAAACCAGCACCCCCAGCCGCCGGCGAGGAACTGGTGCTGCTGCCGCGTATCGCCGGCATGTTCACGGGCGGCGACGTGACGCTGCGCGACCTGCGCGTCTCGCTTGGCGGCGGCGAGGGCGGCGTCACGTACCGGCTGCCGCAAGCGTGGGAAGGGCAGAAGAAAGGAAGCGCGGAAGGCAATCCAATCATGGTGGACGGCAAGCCGGTCTGGCGGCTGGATCAAGTGTGGCCGGACAAACCGATGATGGCCGAATACTACACGCCGCTGCTCTGGAACAGCACGGAGTGGTTCCCGGCGAAGAATCACGCGGGCGGCCAACCGGCCCGCGGCCCACGTCAGCGCCTCGCCGTCCAGGTTGTCCTGCATCGGCACGTCACTGAAGACGCTGGCCGGGGCGACGCGCTCCTCGAACCCCTTCCTCGCGGCCTTGGCCTCCCCCGCAAGCCGTTCTGCCGCTTCGACCTTCTCAACCGGCCGAAGGTCGTCGGGCAGGCAGGGCTGGACGCCCAGCCGCTCGATGATCCTCTCGGCCTGTTTGTACGCCTCGCCGCTGTTCCTCGCGGGCGGCGCGGTCTCCTCGCGGAACGCGGGGCGCCAGGGATGCGTCGGCCACTCGTGGAGCGGCAGCGGGTATCCCCTCGCCTCCAGTATCCACAGTTTTCAGGCCCTCATGATCTCCAGCCGCTTGGCCACGTTCCCCACGAGCGTTTCGTCGGCAGGGTCCAGGCCCATTTTCTGCATGGCGGCGACGACCTCGGTGCGCCTCTCCGGCAGCAGGAAGGACTTCTCGTCAACCATCGGCTGCTCGCCTCAGACGGCCTTCACGCCCTCGACGTAGGACTGCTCGAGCATCTCGTGGGCGCCTGGGAACTGCCCTTCCAGCCGCGTCTCGATGTACACGTCCTCGATGGCGTTGTGGGTGATCTTCATCAGGTAGTTAGGGGACTTCGCCCCGACCTCGGGGTCGGTGTTGCCGCGGCCTGTGCACGAACTCAGTGTCAGTCGCCGGAGCCACCACTGCGACTTGGCTTGGAGTGGCAGTCGGTGCAAAGGCAGCCGCTTTGGGGTCCAGGCCCGCCGCCTCCACCGCCGCGGCCCAACTGCCGAAGAACCTCCGCCCCGCCTCTACCAACGATCTGGGATGCGTGACTTGTGCGGCCAGGGGTTCATTGCGCAGGGCACGGGTCAAGATGGCTTCGATGACCCGCTCCCGAGTCCAGGGGACAACACGCTGAAGTCTCGCAGGGTCAACCCCGGCCGCCAACACCGCCTTGGACCAGGACCCGAAAAGCCGCCGCGCCGCCGACAGCATGCTGCCATAGCGGCGCTCAAGCTGGGTTTTGGTCAGTGGGCGATGGCGCCGCGATAGGTTGCGAATAATCATGAGGATCTTCGCCGGCGGCCACCTCTCTCCGCAGTTGCCCCGTTCTGGCGGGACGCCTGCGGCTTGTAGGGCGTTCCGCCAGGAACCGAAGATTCTAGTGCCCACCTGGTAGAGGGCGTTGCCGATGCCCTGCTCGCCGACCGTCAACGACAGCCCCTTCGTCTCTAGCTCCAGGATGTTGCGGATGATTCGCTCCCGCGTCCACTTGTTGCCCATGGCATTATCCTCTTGCGTCAGCGATCACCGCCTCGAACCGCTTAACGACGTCGGGGTGGTGGAGGTCCAGGTATTCCCGGACGCCCAGGGTGATGTCCACGAGCCCCCGCGCGTCCGGGCGGAAGTACCAATACTGGCTGTAGCCGCGTAATACAGGCACCGAAGGTTGAACCAGAACGGTGAACTTCCGGTTGACCACGAGGAAATCCTCGTAGGCCTCGACGTCTTCGACCAAGCCGCGCAGGAGGGACTCCACGTTGGTCCTCACGCCGCGGACAGCCGCGCGAAACACCTGCTGGTAGGCGGCGTCGAGGGAGGCAAAGTGGGCGGCATAGG
>JBEKKG010001071.1:0-2796 GCA_050010835.1 Planctomycetota bacterium | reverse complement strand
GCTTATCGTTCAGGCGCTGCCACAGCTCGCGCTCCGCGCCCGGCGCAAGGCCGTTGGGCAACGCCAGGGCACGCTCGGTGACGGCCAGGCAACCCGCGAGTTCCGGCATGGGGTTCGTGCATTCCCACCACGTTTCGCAGGCTTGCCCAGGATGCATGACCAGCTTGCCCTGCGCGTCGGTCTTGTAATGCTGATCGAAGAACGTCAGCACTTCATGGATGCACGGCAGGGCCGTCCGCACGAGGAACTCGCGGTCCTGAGTGTATTCGTAGTATTCGAGCAGCAGCCAGCACAATTCGAGTCCGCCGACCCATTCCCATTTGTGCCAGCGGCTAGCCTGGAGCTTGTCGTCCGTGCGCTTGTCCCAGGGCGTCCAGCCGTAAGTCTCGCTGAACATCGGCCCCCAGAAATAGATGCACTCGGCGAAGTACGCGCCCTCGTGTCCGCAGTAGAGCCTGGTGCGGTACTTGCACATCTCCAGCACTTCGCCCGTGTACATGCGGAAGAGCGGCTGCATCATTTCAGTGTCGCCCGCGGCCGGCATGCTGAAGTACGGCAGGCGCGTGTTCTGCCACCAGTAGCCCGGCCCCCAGCGGCGGTAGTCGGGATCGTGCTTGGCGCTCGGAGGCATCGTGAGGATCGAGCCGTTGAATTTGATCGGGTACGCGCCGCGTCCGCTGCACGCGGCGATGAAGCGCTGCAAGTGGTACATCTGGCTGACATAGGCGGCCTCGTCGCTGATCGCCGCCCCGCCGCCGCCGCTCGCCCGCTTGCCGTCCACGTAGAGACGGCAATCGCCGGCCTTCGGATCGGCGACGGCGGCGACGTGCGTCCAGCGCCCGGCGGGCACGGCGTCCTTGCCGGTGAGCTGCTCGTGGCCGCAGATGAAGCGCAGGCTGTTGCCGGGGTGGGTGTCGAGCAGGAAGCCGTCGCTGCCGCCGATCGTGATCTTGTCCACGATGCGCGCGCCGCCGCCGCCGAGTTTCTCCGGCTTGACCCAGGCCTCCAGCGTCAGGCCCGGCGCAAAGTCCCAGGCCGCGGAATCCTTGAGCGGCCCCGGCGCAACCGCGTTGGCGGAGAAGAGCAGGCCCGCCGCGGGCGGCGCGGGTTTGTCGTTGGGGAGTTCCGCGAGCGCCTGGACTTCCGCATCGCTCAGCGCTTTGGCGAAAATGCTGATACGGCCCAGTTCACCCGCGAACTTGTTGCCGCCGGACTGGTCCGTGCCGGCCTTGAGCGGATGGCTGTTCTCGGGGACGATGGAGGCCGGCTTCGCAGCCACGTTGGCTTTGGCGCGGATCCAACTGCGCTCCCAGAACCCGCGCCACCATTTCTCGTGCGCGGCGCGGCGCGCGGCGAAGTCCTGCGCCTTCACCTTGCTGATTGTCTCGTCCATCGCCGACAGCCACTGCTCCGGTGACGACGGGTGTTGCGTGAGCACGAAAATGTTGAAGCAGTGCGCCGTGGTGCGCTTCGAGCGCAGGCGCAGGTCGTCAAGCCGCTCGCCCAAGGCCGCGGTCAGAATCGCGCCGAAGGTGCGGTGCAGCAGCGGGTCCGGCTGCTTGAAGTCCTTCAGTCCCTGGATCTCGGCGAGAATCTCCGGGCCGAACGACTTGACGTTGTGGTGATACCAGCCGATGCGGTCCTTTTGATCCTTGAGCACCGTGTCCGGCTCGACAATGGTCGCTTTCTTCCTATCCGCCGGCGCATTGGTCATGATGTCGCTGCATTGCAGTTCAGCCAAGGGCTGCTGGCTCGTGCGCCACAGTTCGAGGGAGGCGGTGGCTTCAACCGGCGCGCCGCTCTCGACGGTGACGTGCAGGACGGGATGGTTGGCGTCCACCCAAACCTGCACGAGGGCCTTCGTCCCGCCCTCGCCAGACTCAATCTTCAGCGTGCCATCGCGCAGGCTGAGTGTCTGTTTGAAGGGCTGGCCCGCGGCCCAGGGGTTGGGGTCGAGCTGCACGCGGACCATCCCGACTTTCACCAGCCGGGCGTTGTCGTCCCACGCATCGGTCTTGGCGATCAGCAAGTGCAGGCTGCCGTCCTTCTCGGCCCACACATTGAGGGCGATGTCGCCGTTGCCCAGCGGCATCGAACCGAGCGCGTTCTCACTCGGGCTGTCCCACACTACGTTATACTGATCCGGCCCTTCGAGCACCGCGAGGTCGGCCGCCACCAGGGGCGCCGGCGCGAGCAGAGCAGCCAGGCAGGTAGCCAGCCGCATAGTGTCCCTCCCTATTAGCCACAGAGGACACAGAGAAGGACAGGAACTTGACGGTTCACGATGTTTCGGCAATCCAGAATCTTTTCTCTGTGTTCTCTGTGTCCTCTGTGGCAAGTTGTTCATTCTGCCGGATCAACGAAAACGCCGCTCACTGTGCAGTTGGCGCCGTCCTTCTTGCGAATCTCGAAGGTGGCAGCTTTCTCCACGACCCAGGTCAGGTAGATGCCGCCGTCGGTCTCCTGGGAGGAGACTTCCTGGTTCTGCTTGGCGGGATCGCCTATCTCCATGACGCGCGACTGATGGTCGTAGTCCATGATGTACAGAGTGACCTTGTAGGGCTTGTCGTCCGGCGGGGTAACCACCAGGGAGAACGATTCGTCCTTGTACCAGCACGTGGCGGGCTGGTCGCCGCCATCCTTCGGGGGCTGCGGGACGCGCTTGTCGTCCTTGTCGTTCTCGGACCAAGTGTAGGTCTCCGCGTCCTTGACCTCCAGAGCGAATCCCTCCTGCTTGGCGGTGGTCTCGGTGGTGATGGCGATCCAGGCCGCCTTCTTGCCAAACTTGCCTTTCCA
>JBEKKG010001070.1:0-2797 GCA_050010835.1 Planctomycetota bacterium | reverse complement strand
GGCAGGTGCCCTTCGAGGCCGACACGCCGATGTCCGTCATGCTGAAGCACATCAACGAGCAGTTGCCCAATCCGCAGGACCTCAATGAGGACCTCCCGGACGGCGTCGTCCACCTGATCCAGCGCATGATGGCCAAGGATCCGGCGGACAGATACGCCGACTGCGGCGAACTCATCGCCGACCTGGAGCTGGTTCTGGAAGGCAAGATGCCGTCCAGCAAGGCGGTCAACGCCGACAAATCGTCGGTCGCGGGGCGGATGAAGCCGCGCCGGCCCGGCGCGCCGAAGGCGGGGCCGGGGGCCATCCGCCGGCGCGCTGGCGGCGGCCTGCCGCTGGCTTCTGCCCGGCCGAAGGGTTGGGACGATGCCACGTTGACAATGGCAGGCAAGAAGAAGCCTGTTGAACGGGCGCTGGGAACGGATGATCCAACGTTGGCAGAGGCAGGCAAAAACAAGCCCCTTAAAGGGCCGCTGGGATCGGATGATCCAACGTTGGCAGAGGCAGGCAAAAAGAAGCCACGTTGGATCCTCAGAGCCCATCGGCCGTTCAAGGGGACAATGGCACGCCGAAAGAAGCCCGTTTACATCGCCGCCGCTGTCGCAGCCGTTGGCGCGCTGCTGCTCACCCTCGGGTTGCTTGCCACGTGGAAGGGAAACGGCACGGCAAAACCTGAAGTCCCAGGCACGAAATCCGAAGGAACGCCCAAGTCCGAAAGGGCGCTGGCCAAGGCTGATGCGGGCGCGGCAGCGGTAGTGGCAAAGCCGGAAGCCGGAAATCCGAATCCGGAAAAGGGCGGCGACCAACTGGAAATCAGGGCTGTTCAGCCGGAGGCCGGCAACCTGAAGCCCGTGGCTGGCGCAGTCCCGGAATCCGTCGCCGCCGCGGCGACCGCTGTTCAGCCTGGAACGAAGGGCGGCGAGACGCCGGCGGCACAGTTGCTGCCGCAACAGCCTGACGCCATTGGCAAGCCTGTATGTCTTTCGGATTTGGTTGAGACTGAGGTAAGGGTCGCCTTCCCGTTCCGCAAGAAGGGCTCAACGGGCGGGGGACGGATCCGGGTCAATGGTGTCGAATCACCTAACGGCATTTTCATGCACCCGCCCAACAACGGCCAATCGCATGCCGCCTACCGGCTGGACAAACGCTTCGATATCTTCAAGGCGGCCGTCGCCGTGGACGACGCCTGCGGAGACGGGGGCAACAGGACGCCCCTTATATTCAGGGTTGTAGGCGATGGCAGAATGCTGTGGGAATCCAAGCCTGTTCCCAGGCCCAAAGAGCCGCAGGAATGCAGCGTGGAGATCGCCGGCGTCGAGAAACTCGAATTGATTGTGGATTGTCCTGGCAGTAATCAATCCGCCCATGCGGTTTGGGTCGAGCCGCGGCTGGGATCCCTCGCCGCTACCAAACTCGAATACGAAAACACCCTCGCCGACGTTTATGCGCTGCTCAACCAGAGCGACGTGCAGGCTGCCCTCACGCGGCTGGAAGAGGCCAAGGGCGATCCCAAGCTGGCAGCGCTGAAGGCGGCGCTCGACAGGGACATTGAATGCGCGCACTGGGTCGAGGACCTCGCGAAGGCCACAGCCGCGGGAGCGGGCCTGCTGGCCGATAAGCGCGCTTTCACGCTCAAGAAAAGCGATGGCAAGGAAATGCCCGTCGGCCAAGGGACGAGAAACACTGTCACCGGGGTCAAGGACGATGCGCTCTTGATTGAACAGGACTTGCCCGGCGGCAAGGGGACTGCCACGTGGAAGCTGAGCGACCTGGCGCCGCAGACGCGCTACGCTCTCGCCCGCCTGGGCCTGCCCCCCGGAGGCGAAAGCGAACTCAAGCTGGCCTTCGCGGGATTGCTCATGCTCCATGCCGGTGGCAGCGAGATGACCGTGGACAAAGTCCGCAACCGCCTGGATGCGGCGCGCAAGGGGAACGCGCCCGCGGAGATAATGGAGCATGTCCAACAGCGTTTCAACACAGCGGACGTGGAGTTGCCGGCGCTGAAATCCTGGGCCGCAACGTCCGAGGCCCAGCTCTGAAAGAACATCGCTTGAGAGTCGCCGCTGAAAACCGGCATCAACGAGGGGCCATTGGCGGAGGCACTGCCAAATTGGCTGGCACTCACGAGCTTCGTCGCCCCGGTCACCGTGACGCTCGCGCCTGGTCGGCCCGTCGGTTCCAGGCTCGTCGTCCGCAGTTAGATCCTCCGGGGACGGCCGCGGTTCCCCGGGCGATCGTCTGCGTGCTGCGGCGCAGATCGTAAGAGATCGTCTGCCCCAGCGGCGAAGCGATCCACGCGGTTGGCCATGCCCTCCCGGTTCTTCTTGCGTTCGCTGGTGACAATCGTGCCCCGCTGCGGTGCCGGGCGATCCTTGCCGATGTCGACGAACTTGCATTCGACTTCCCGCAGGTAGTCAAACCACGGTTTGTAGTCACCGATGGCCATGGCTTTTAGCGCGGCATGTTTGCGCTTGATGATTTCAATCCACGGAACGAAGTCACAACTGACCGCCTGATAAATGTAACTGCGTTCAGTCAGTTGCGCGCCCTTGTTCCTTGGCTCGCTGTATCTGCCTGACTGACTCAAGGCCCGGCGTTCAGTGATGTCGTCAGCAATGCAACGGCCACAGGGCATCTGATAAAAAATAGTTGGTGCCAGCTTCGCATAATCGTATACGTAGTCGCCCAGACGGCAGCCATCCGCGTTGTAACGCAGGCCACCCAGATGCTTTTCCTCTTCCTTCCACTCACAGCGCATCTCATGGTACTGACCGCAGTGGGGACAAAGGACTTCCCAGTG
>JBEKKG010001069.1:0-2800 GCA_050010835.1 Planctomycetota bacterium | reverse complement strand
GACGTGTTCAGCCTCTGGATCGCCCACGGGAAGAACCCCGACGGCAGCAGCTACGAATACGTTGTGCTTCCGGACTGCAAGGGAGCCGACGCCCAAGAGGAGGTCGGGCGGGTGGAGGTGCTTAGCAATACCGTGGCGCTCCAGGCCGTGCAGCGCGCCTTCTCCGAGTTGTCCGCGGCGAGCAACGCCAGGCCGATTGTGCAGGATGTGATCCAGCGGGCGCTGCGGTACACAGGGTGAGAACAGGAAAACCTTAGGGATCGGGTGTATTGGAGGGAGGACATGAGCAACGAGGAGGAAACGCTTGAACTGCCCAAGTCGAAGTTGGTCTATCACGCGGGCGTTCTGGAAAATAGAACCAGGACTGGCAAGCTTGTCGCACGCCACAACCTCTCGGATATTTCTGATCTCCGGTTGCTGCGGAAGCTGAATCGCTCCTTCGTGGTGTTAAGTGTTTACTTCGGTGTTACAGCATGGTTTGCGTATACCCACAGCGGGGCCGAGTGGTTGCGCTTGACGGCGACGTTTGCGCTGGCGCTCATAGCAGTGGCTTTTGCAGCGATCGCCTATCGGGAGCACCTCGAGATAAGATCAGGCCAAGACTATGTGCTGTATGATCTCTATGATGGACGAGGTCAAAACGAGGGCTTCGTAATGACTCTGAAAAGGGAGTTTCAACGCATCAAACAAGGCAAACCAGACGCTCAGCCAACCGCCGGCTCGCCGGACCATTCCGTGCCGGCGCCACAGGCCGCACCCGACGGGGGCCTGAACCCCTTGCCATCAGCTAACCAGCAGGCATAAACATGGCGAAGCGAACCACTGACCCCCATATTTCCGCGGATGAGGACGCTGTGGAAGTCACTTTGCGCCCGCAGCGCTTCACCGACTTCATCGGCCAGGAGCGGGTCAAGGAAAACCTGCAGGTCTACGTCAAGGCGGCGCTCAAGCGCGCCGGGGCGCTCGACCACGTCTTGTTGTCCGGGCCGCCCGGCTTGGGCAAGACCACCTTGGCGCGCATCATCGCCAACGAACTCGGGGTCGGCTTCCAGGGCTCGTCGGCGCCGGCGTTGAAGCGTCCCGGCGACTTGGTGGGCCTGCTCACGGCGCTGCCGGAACGCACGGTGCTCTTCATTGACGAAGTCCATCGCCTGCCCGCGGCGTTTGAGGAGTATTTGTACTCGGCAATGGAGGACTTTTTCATTGACGTGCCCGTGGACCAGGGGCCCTCGGCGCGGTCCGTGAGGTTCAACCTCAAGCCCTTTACGCTCATTGGCGCCACCACCCGCGACGGGCTGCTCAGCCGCCCCTTTCAGGACCGCTTTGGCATTCCCCAGAAGCTCACGTTCTACTCCATTGAGGAACTGACGCGCATCGTGACGCGTTCGGCCGCGATACTCAGCACCAAAATCGAGCCCACCGCCGCGAGCGAGATCGCCCAGCGCGCGCGCAAAACACCGCGCGTCGCCAATCGCCTGCTGCGCCGCCTGCGCGATTGGGCGGACGTGGAAGGCGACGGCACGGTGACACACGGGATTGCCTGCAAAGGGCTGGAACGGGAGGGGGTGGATGCCGCCGGACTGGACGGCATGGACCGCAGGATTCTCAATGCCATTGCGGCGCATCACGGCCTGCCGGTCGGCGTCAAGACACTGGCGGTGATTGTGGGGGAGGAAGAAGACACGGTCGAGGACGTCTACGAGCCGTTCCTGATTCAGGAGGGCTACATTCTCAAAACGTCTCGCGGCCGGATTTTAGCCCCTAGAGGTTACGAGCACTTGGGCCTCAAGGCGCCTAAAGGCGGTCTCGAGGACGCACAGGAGGCGCAGCCGGCGCTGTTCTAGCCCGCTGGCCTTCAATGTCCTTCGCGCTGAGCTTTGTGTCTGGCGGACATGGCGGCTCGCTCCAGGTTCAGGTAAACAGACCGGATAACGTATATGGCCCCGGCAAAGGTCAGCATAATCCCCGAAAGGTTATAGGCCACGGCCATCCATTCCGATACGCCCCAGGCCTGGTTCGCGTTCGGATGCTCTCTAATGTAATTCAGCGCGCCTTGCGACCGTTCGACGAAATCCAGATGCCTGGCCACGCGGAGGCCCAGCGACATGCCCCATACGGCAAGGGTCAGGCAGAGCACGCTTATGGCCACCGTTGCCAGCCCCGGCGGCGTCTTCATCTGCTTCAATCCGCTGGACAGTCCCAAGCCCACCAGCAACCCCAACACCGCGCCTTCGAGAGTCAGCACGGCCGTTGTGTAGCCGCCATTGAACAGGAAAACTCGGCCCGCCACGAGCACCGCCGGGAACAGCAAGCCCAACAGCAGCCCTTTCATCCAGAGCCCTGCGGTCGCCTGCGCTTCCTGCAATTGCGCCTGAGCAGGCACGTTGGAGGCGAGTGTGGTCTTGACCCTTCCGGGCACGTGGACTGTTGTCGGCACAACCTTCTTCGTGGCTTGGCCGTCGGCGCCGGCGGCCACTGGTGCGGCGCTCGCACTGACGCCCCCTGCCAGCCCCATCTTCTTGAGGACCGCGGTCTTGCGTTCCTCAAAGGCCTTATCGTCCAGCAGTTTTTCGGCGGCCTCGGCCCTCGCGCTCTTGGTCTTTGAACGCCCCGCGTTGGCGATGACCCAATCCAGAACGGCAAAATCCACAGGCTTCGAGACAATCTTGCTAAAGCCGAGCTTGAGGGTGAATTCCTTGGTTTGCCGGTCCATTTCAGCGTTGGCCACAAGGACCATCTGAGAGCTGCCAAGTTTGCCGCCGTCGCGCAGATCCAAGGCCAGGCTGCGTCCGTCCTCGCC
>JBEKKG010001068.1:0-2800 GCA_050010835.1 Planctomycetota bacterium | reverse complement strand
TACCGCGGGCGTCCCGCCCGCTCGTGGCAGGCAGGCAGGGCGCGAGGACGAAGGCGGGCGGGACGCCCGCGGTACGCTCTGGGCCACGCATTTACTGACATGCACCCCGTGCCATCATTGCGCGCCCGGACGGTTGACAGGCTGTGTTTCATCGTGTCGCGCTCCTGCGTTGCAGGTTACTTCTGTCCCACAAGTTTGCCGGTCAGCACGGGGCGGCCGTCTTTGGCGGATGGGTTCAGAATGACAGCGCTCTTCTTGAACTCGACCCAAATGTCGTCGCCCTCAAAGCGGCAGGTCACGCTCTGGTAGTGCGCGGTGCCGACGAAACGCCAGTACATCACAAACGTGTTGTCGCCGCCCCATGCGCCGGCACAGGCGAGCGGGCTCTTGGTAAACCTCTGCGTCGTCACTAAATGCAGGGGAGCAGGGGAGAGGTCCGTCTCGCCCTGCCGCCACCGGCCGATGCCACAACTGATTTTGTGCTCCGCTTGAGCATCCAGCATGGTGAAGACGCACTTGTCGCCGTGGAACGCCAGGGAAACGCTCCGGACCCCCAGCGTGTTGTCGGCGATGGCATAGGTTTGCTTGTTCACGCGCGCGGCTTGCGGGGACGTGGGTTGCCCGGCCGGGAACGGCAAGCTCAACGAGGCCAGCTTGTCCTTCAATTGAGCGCTGGCCTTGCTGTCGGACGGAAGAGGGTCCGCCTGCATCGCGGTCAGAAGATGTTCCCAGACGGCATTCAAGACAGCCTGCAAGTCGTTCGTTTCGGCAGTGATGGCCAGCACCGCGTCCTGTTTGGGCAGCACGAGGCAGTATTGGCCGAAAGCGCCATCGCCCCGGAAAGCAGCGTTGCGGCAGCGCCAGAATTGGTAACCGTAGCCCTGCGCCCAGTCGCTGGCGGCGTCTTTCGCCGGGTCTTTGCCGGAGGCGTTCTGGATCTGGGCTTTGGTCGCCTCGCGCACCCAGTTTTCGGAGAGGATGCGTTGGCCGCGCCACATGCCGTTCTGCAGATACAGTTGGCCGAGCTTGGCGATGTCTTCCGTCGTGACGCACAAGCCCCAGGCGCCGGTGTTGAATCCCTGCGGATTCAGTTCCCATTCGGCATCTTCAATACCCAGCGGCCTGAACAGCCGGGGATTCAGGTATTCGAGCAACGTCTGGCCGGTGGCTTTTTGGACAATGGCGGAGAGCATGAACGTCGCGCCGCTGTTATAGACGAAATGCGTGCCGGGCTCGAAAGCGACTGGCCGGGACAAGACAGCCTGCACCCAATTGCCTTCCGGTAAGATGCGGATGGCGCTGCCGAAGAGCGAGCAGGTTTTGTGGCCCGTGCCCATCATCAACAAATCCTTCACGCGCATTGCGGCCAGATTAGGGCTGACAGTGGCGGGCACGTCCTGCGGGAAGAACGACACCACTTTGTCGTCGAGGCCCAACCGCCCTTCGTCCGCGGCGATGCCGACGGCGGTGGACGTGAAACTCTTGCTGAGCGAATACAGCGTATGCTTCAGGTCGTGCGCATAGGGCGCCCACCAGCCTTCGGCCACCACCTGGCCGTGGCGCACCAGCATCAGGCTGTGCAGGTTCATTTTTCCGGTCTCGACGGCATTGACAAAGTTCAGCACGCCAGCCGAGGAGACGCCTTGCAATTCCGGCACGCTCCGCGGGAAGGATTGGCTGGCGGGCAGCGGCGCCTGGCAGGCCATCAGCAAGAGGATGCCCAGGTTCGCGGGGAAAGATGGACGTTGGGCCGGCATTGTGATTCTCCACTGCAATGGTTTTGCACAACATCTTGAGAAGGATACACCAAGCCGGGCGACACGCGGACAGATGTTGCCCAAGGCATTCTGTCTGATGCCCCCGGCTTATTTATAGCTGGAACTCCCAGATGGTCGGGGAATTGGTGGCGTCGAGAATATTCAGACGCACAAAGCGGGCCTTGGCGGGCGCGAAGTCCGCCGCGAATTTCTTGCCTGCATTCGGCAGGATACCAGACCGCGCCGTTGCCGCGCTTCTGCACGCTGGATTCGCCGGCCCGCGAAAACGCCATTGCGGCGGCGCGCCGGCGCAGCATGATGGCAGGGCTGTGCAGCAGGCTGGAAGCCTGCGCTACGCCGCTGCGATGTTACAGGAAATGGCAATCGAACCAGTCCCGACGACCACGGATTCACTGCGCAAGGGCGATCCTGCCAGCTTGCGCGCGGGCATCCGCCAGGCGTGGGGCTGGGCCGTGATGTTCGGCGCCGGCGAGAACTCGTTCGGCCTCTTTGGCGCGAGAATCCTCCTGCCGCGCTTCTTCTTCGGACTGTTGACGGGCATTCCGCAGTTCCTGGGGCCGTTGGCCCAGGTGCTGGCGGCCAACCTTGTGGATCGCAGCGGCAAGCGCAAGCATCTGGTGGCGGCAGCCGTCGTCGTCCAGATCGTGTGTTTTCTGCCGCTGCTTCTCTTGCCGCTCTATTGCCTGGCCGGGCCGCCGCTCACGGAAACCAGCCGCACGGCCCTGCACGTGGTGCTTCTGGCCGCGGTGAGCCTGTACTGCATGAGCGGGAATTTCACCAGTCCACCGTGGAGCAGTCTCATCAGCGACGTGGTGCCGTCATCCACGCGCGGACCGTATTTTGCCCGCGTGAGCCGCGATACCGCGGCGCTGACGCTCGTTTCGCAGGCGGCTGTTGGCGGCGCGTTGTACCTGGCTGGGAGGAACTTGACCGAGGAGTCGCAGGAGCGCGGGACAATGTGGGTCTTCGCCGGCGCCTTTGCTATTGCGGTGCTGGCACGGGCGTATTCGCTGGCACAGATC
>JBEKKG010001067.1:0-2801 GCA_050010835.1 Planctomycetota bacterium | reverse complement strand
GGAAAGCTGCCGGTCCACTTTCGGCTTCTGGTCGTTCTCGATAACCATCTCCGCAGCCACGCCCGCCGCGCGGAATTGGCCAAGCACCTCCAGCGCCCGCGGCAGGCAGGACGCTTCCATCGCCACGACGCACACGCGGCTGGTGGCGCCGCTCTTCTGGACCTTGCCCAGTTCCACCAGATAGCTGAACAGGCGGTCCAGGCCCACGCTGATGCCCACGGCCGGCATGGGCTTGCCGAGATACCGTTCGATCAGGTTGTCGTACCGCCCTCCGGACATCACGCTGCCGGAGGACTGTATGCCGGTGAGAAATGTCTCGTAGACTGTCCCCGTGTAATAATCCAGACCGCGGGCGATGGAGAAGTCTAACTTCAGTGCTGAGTTCCGCGCGGCCATGTGGGTAACATAATCCTTCACGCGCTGCAGGTCCTCGATGGCCGGGACGGCTGTGGCGCTGAGTAGTTGCTCAAGCTGGGCCAGCATTTCGTCGTTGCTGCCGGCGATGCCCACGAAAAGCAGTATCTTCTCGACTTGCGCGTCCGAGCAGGCCGCGTCGCTCTTGAGCAGTTCGCGCACGCGCTCCTGGCCTTGCGCAGGGATTTTATCAATCGTGCGGAAGATGGCCGCCATCTGTTTATCGTCGCTGACGTTCAGCGTTGCACCGAGCGCCGCCAGGACCTTGCGGCTGCTGAAGCGCACTTCGGCCTGCACGCCGAGCGCCTCCATGACGGCGAAATCCAGCGCAATGCACTCAGCGTCATAAAGCAGCGAAGAGGAGCCGACGATGTCGCAATCGCACTGGAAGAACTCGCGGAAACGCCCGCGCCCGGGTTTCTCCGCGCGCCAGACGGGAGCAATCTGGTAGCGTTTGAAAGGCTTGGGCAAGTCCGGGTACTGCGCGGCCAGGCGCGCCAGCGGCACGGTCAGGTCATAGCGCAGGCACACGTCGCGCCCGCCGTTGTCTCGGAAACGGAAGAGCAGTTTTTCGGCGTCGCTGCCGAGTTTGCCCAACAGGATGTCCGCGTACTCCAGCGCCGGTGTTTGCAGCGGCGCGAAGCCAAAGCGCTCGAACACTTGCGTAATCTTGGCAATCATGGCCTGCCGCGGCAACATCTCATCGGGCAGATAATCGCGGAAGCCCTTCAGTGTGCGCGGTTCGATAACGCCGCCTTTGCCCTGCTTCGCGGATTCCAGGTCAATGATCTTGACCTTCTCGCCGCCCAGGAAGGCGCGCAAATCGTCGCTGGCGACGAGGAGTTCAATGCAAGGGTCGCCGCTGGGAATGACGGCGGCTTCCTGATCGAAGATGCGGCCATCGGCGATGACCTGGATGGGAGTAATGGGAAGAATGGGACTTATGTAATCTAGGGGAGTGCCGTAAACGCGCTCCACGAGATCTGCGGGGTAGAATGTAATCTCTTCGCCTGCTTGCCGCGAGACGAGCTTCAAATCCAGTCGTGTGTCCGCAGGAAGGAGCAGCAGATATGGCCGGATGGGTGTGATAGGGTTATGCCCAATTGCGACTGACTCAGCAAGGTCTGAGACAGGGCAGACCGCATAAGCTTTCACGACCTGCTCGCGTCCCACGTTCAGGGCCTTGGCCGCCATTTCGGCGCGCTCGCGCGGATTGGCCGGCACCTTCTCCAGGGTGCAGCGTTGCAGGACCTTGAACCCTGCCTTGGTGAATTCCTCTTCGTAGCTCTTCATGAGCCACACTTTCGCATCTTGGCTGCCGGCTTGCAAGTACCGCCGGCGTCCTGGGAGCGCCGGCGTCTCGCCGGCAGGAATTCCGGACCAAAGGCCGGCGGGACGCCGGCGCTTCCAACCTGGCGGCAGTTGACAAAGCGGCGGGGACGGTTCAAATTAGCGCCTCGGTGTTGGTCTGTGTTCGTTCTGGTCATCGGTTCTATTGATAAGGAGGCACGCATGTCCACACGCAGAGATTTTCTTTTCGGGTCCGCTTCGTTCCTCGCAGCGGCTTGCCTGGCGGCCCGGCCACGTTTCGTTCTGGCGGACGATGCGCCGCCGCTCACGCTCCCGCCCTTGCCCTACGGCGAGGAGGCCCTCGCACCGCACATTTCGGCCAGGACCATCTCAATCCACTACGGGAAGCACCACAAAGCCTACGTGGACAACGTGAACAACCTGGTCAAAGGCACCGAATTGGCCAAACTGGAACTCAAGGACCTGATCAAGGCGGCCGGCGGCAAGAAGGAGACAGCGGCGCTCTTCAACAACGCGGCCCAAGTTTTCAATCACACCTTCTACTGGAACAGCATGAAGGCCAGCGGCGGCGGGAAGCCTACAGGCAAGATCGCCGAGGCGCTTGACGCCGCCTTCGGCTCCTACGACAAGTTCGTAACCGAGTTCTCCGAGGCGGCCAAGACGCAGTTTGGCAGCGGCTGGGCGTGGCTGGTGACTGACGGCGCCAAGCTCAGCATCCTCAAGACGGCGAACGCCGACACGCCGCTCGTCCACGACCTTAAGCCGCTATTGACCATAGATGTCTGGGAGCACGCCTATTACCTGGACTACCAGAACCGCCGGCCGGATTACATCAAGGCCTGGATTGAGAACCTGATCAACTGGGACTTCGCGAACAAGAACCTGGGCGCGTAAGGGGATTTTAGATTTTTGATTTTCGATTTGCTGGAAGGAGTTGCAATGTTGAAGCTCGTTTGCGTTGTAGCCGTGCTTTGTCTTGCCGGGGCTGCGCTTAACGCAGTGGCCGAAGACAAGAAACTGGTGCTCATTGCCGGCAAGCTCAGCCACGGCCCGGGCGAGCATGAGTTCAAGGCGGG
>JBEKKG010001066.1:0-2817 GCA_050010835.1 Planctomycetota bacterium | reverse complement strand
TCGCCCAGTCTCACGAGTCAAAGCTCCACGAAAACGTAATAAGAAAAAGGTTGAAAACAATGAGCAAGGGAACTAACTATATAAGTCCCATTTATTGCATGCTTTGCCCGGTCGCACGGCCATCTGCTTGCCCCACTCTCGGCGTGCCGCAGGCAGCGGCGTGACGACCATCACGGACAGGCGCATCGCGCGCGCCGTTGAATGAGGATTGGGCCAGCTTTCTGAACTAGCATTGAGCGTATCTTGTGCGCTCGGTGATCGAGGTGTCCCATGCCGGTTCTGCAACGCGTCTCGGTTTCTGTCAAAAACATTCTGCTGGCTACGGATTTTTCCTCGGTGTCGGAGAAGGCAGCTTGTTACGCGAAGGCGCTGGCGTTGAACTTCCGCTCCGCAGTTGAAGTTGCGCATGTCTTCGAACCGTCCCTGGTGCTCTCTTCATTGGAGGCGGCGCTCGGGAAGCCGGTGCAGCATAGGCGGCGCGACTGTGCCCAGGGCCTGGAGCGATTGCGCAAGGACTTTGCCGCCGCCGGGCTGGAGGCGCATGGTTCCCTGCTGGAGGGACACAAGCCCCACGTCGCCCTGCTGAAGGCCGCCAAGCAGCTGGATACGGACCTGATCGTCGCGGGAACCCACTCCAGAACGGGATTGGAGAGGCTGGTGCTCGGCTCGGTCGCGGAGCAGTTGATTCGCAAGGCATCCTGCCCGGTGCTTACCGTGGGGCCGCACGCCAGGCAGCCGGGCGATGGGCCTCTGGTCTTCCGCACCATGGTCTATGCCACGGACTTTTCGCCCAAGGCGGCCAAGGCCGCGGTCTTCGCCCTCTCGTTTGCGCAGGACAGCGGCGCGCACCTGTACTTCTGCTATGTGGCCGGGGCCAAGGCCGCGCCGGAGGAGAGGAAGCAGCTCGATTCCCGTTTCAAGGCCGCGCTGAAGCGGATGATTCCCGAGTCCTCCTACGAGTGGTGCAGCCCGCAGACGGTGGTGGAGCACGGCGAGGCCAGCAAAGCCATTCTGGAACTGGCCGGCCGGGTAAAGGCGGACCTGATTGTGCTGGGCGCGCGCAATGCGTCGTTCTGGCTGACCCACGTGGAACATGGCCTGACGCCCGACCTGCTGGCCGAGGCCACCTGCCCAGTGATGACGGTGTGCTAAAATCACGTGACGGCACAGTTGTATCTCGCCTTCACAGACGATGTGATCGAGGGGCCCAAGCTCAGTCGCATCCTAATCGCCACGGTCGCATCCCCCCGTCTGTGTCATGACGGGGAGGCCAGACTCAACATGCCTCTCTCGCCCATAATCCGCCCGGCACGCCATTGCGTAAACTGCGATCTTCGCTCCATGCGAATGTTCTGCAGCCTGGACGACGAGGCGCTCGCGGACTTCGATCTGATCGGCGTGAGCACGACGCTTCCGCGCGGTGCAACGCTGTTTCTGGAAAATGCTCCGAGCCAGGCAGTCTATGTCGTCTGCACCGGCCAGGTGAAGCTGTCGTGCACCTCCAAGGACGGCAGGACGCTGATCCTGAAGATTGCCATGCCGGGCGACATTCTGGGACTGGGCGCGGTGATCTCCGGCTCCAAGTACGAGGTGACAGCCGAGACGGTGCAGCCGTCGGAGATCAAGAGCATCCGGCGGGACGAGTTCCTTGCCTTCCTGAAGAAGCATGGCGATGCCAGCCTGCATGCGGCGAAGGCCCTCAGCGAGGAGTACAAGGCGGCGTTCTACGATGCGCGGCGGCTGGCGCTCTCGGGATCAACGGCCGGCCGACTGGCGGCGGTGCTGCTGGACTGGGGCAGGGCGGAGTCCTGCGGCAAAACCGAGATGCGCTTCACCATGGCGCTGACCCACGAGGAGCTGGCCAACCTGGTGGGCTGTTCGCGCGAGACCATGACCCGCATGCTGGGCCGCTTCAAGCGCGAGAAGCTGATCCAGATCCACGGCGTTTCCATCCTGATTCTCTCCCCGGAGAAGCTGGAACGGATCTCGGTCTAAGCCGGCTGCGGCGTGGTTATCGAACTCATTTTTTTCAACTTCTGAGTTCTTCGCCCCATTCGAGAGCCGTGACCCATATCACAGCTTTCAGCCCTGAGACCTCTTAAGATTTGCTTTTGAGGAGGTGGCGGATGGTCAATCATTGCGTTAATCCCATCTGCCATAGTGCGTTCAAACTCCTCGACAGCTCCATCCCGGAGCCCTCCCATTCCAGTTTGAGGCTGCATAGTTTCTAGCGGCCAGCTTGATACGCCGCCGCTTGTCAGAAAAGAGATGCCTCCGATGCCAACACCCGCGAACGATACGATGCCGTCCTTCGACAGACTGCTTGTCGCAACCGATTTTTCGGCTGCGTCCCAGGCGGCCTGCCGCACGGCCATCGATACCTGCCTCGCGCTGCGGGCAAGTCTTGTGGTTCTGCATGTCTTCCGTCCGCCGGAGGCTGGCGATCAGGCTCCCGACGACCAGGCGCCGGACTCGAAGGCCCTCTACGACAGGTGCCAGGCCTCGCTCCAGGAGCTGCGCAGCCAGGCCGTGCAGGCGGGTGTGCAGTGCGAGGCCATTCTGGGCAGCGGAAACCCAACCGCGACCATCCTGCAGACCATCTCCGCAAAGAAGATCGATCTTGCCATTATGGGGACCAGCGCGCTGCACGGCCTGGAACGCATCGTCTTCGACTCGACGACCGAGGCGGTGCTGCGCAAGGCCCCCTGCCCGGTGCTGACCGTGGGGCCCCATGCCATGAGCAGCGAGAAGGCGCTGCAGTCGGTTGGGCCGGTCATCTTCGCCACCGACTTTCACTTCACCACCATTCACGCCATG
>JBEKKG010001065.1:0-2817 GCA_050010835.1 Planctomycetota bacterium | reverse complement strand
TTGGATCGGGGCTACGACCTTTCCGGCGTGGCCAAGGACTTCGCTTTGCGCGAACGCGCGGGCGGCAACGGCATCATGTATTCGTCTCACATTTATCCCTGGAAAAGCGACTGGCAGGGACACACGCTGGCCGCCGCCGAGAAATACCCGGTCTTTGTAGGCGAAGTCGGCTGCCCGCCGGACTACAGCGGTTTCCAATTCATCCCGCCGGCCCAGCGTTATCCTCTGGAGGGCTGGCCCGAGGATGCGCTGGCGCTGCTCCAGAAGCACAAGTTGCATTGGACCGGGTTCAGTTTCCACCCGCGTTGCGGCCCGATGGTCATCCTGGACTGGAATTACACGCCCACGCCGTACTGGGGCGTGTTCGTCAAGGACGCGCTCGCGGGCAAGCAGTTCGAGTTGAAAAAGATGAGGTGAGGCCTGAGGCTTTAGCCGCGCGCGCCTGAATTGCCGGCTTCATTCCGCGGCTGCAATTTTGTTCTCCCTGCCTTCTCCAGGACATCAATGTAATCCTTGTGTGAGAACGGGCACTCAATGAAATCCTGCATCTGCTTCCTGGACAGGCCGCCCATCTGCTTGCGGCGCTGATTCATCAGGGAATCGCCAAAGTCGCGTTCGCCTTGGCTTGTGTAAGTATGCACCGATGTGCGTTTGCCTTCTACAAACAGCCAGAACATGCGGTGATGTGTTCTGTCTTCAGCGAAGCCCTTTTGCTTCAGGGCGTGCTCAAAATCCCTGGTCTTGAAGGACGCCACGGCTAGTCTTCCACCACTACTTTCTCCAGGTCGTTTCGCAGCACATCCCGGAGTTGGATGGCGTCGAGAGTCAGCGCGTCGTCTGGCTGGTTGTACAAACCGTCGTACAGAAAAGCGAACTCCTCGTTGAATTTGGCAAACGCCTCGTGGCGGTTTGTGGAGAACGTGTGCATACCGTACCGCGGGCACTCGTAGACCCACAAGCCATCCTGGAAATCCAGCGTGCAGGATGCGGGGTTCTTGAGCAGGAACCGGCGGTTCTGCCACTGAAAACGGGCGAGCGAGAAAGCCTTGGAGGCGTTTTTCTCCGATTTGAGCGTCAGAACGTGATTTTGGTCAAGCCGGACGGCCTTCATGCTGTGTAGTATACCCCGTTCCAACTCTCTTTCCAAGACTGAAACAGAGGAGGCTGGGAATCTCAGATTCATTGCGCGCGCTCCGTCTTGCCTTGCCTTGCCGGTCTGCGGGGTATATAGCAGTGCCAGCCGTGGTCTGGGCCTTGAGAGCGAAGGAGACGAGCCATGAGACACAACGCGACGCGACGGAGTTTCTTGAAGAAGATGGGCGTGCTGGGCGCGGCGGGGATGGCGCTGCCGTCCATCGTGCCCTCGTCTGTTTTTGGAGCCGACGCGCCGAGCAACCAGCTCTCGGTTGGCTCGATCGGCGTGGGCGGACGCGGCTCGGGGATAATGGGAGAAGCCGCCAGCCAGCCCAACGTGAAAATCGTGGCCGTGTGCGACGTGATGAAGTCGCGCCGCGAGCAGCACGCGGCAAACTTCAACAAGCGCTACGGCGGCAACGTCTGCCAGCCCTACAGCGACCTGCGCGAAATGCTGGCCCGCCCGGACATTGACGCCGTCACCATCGGCACGCCGGACCACTGGCACGTGCCGGCGGCGCTGCTGGCGGTGCGTGCCGGGAAGAGCGTCTACGTCGAGAAGCCGCTGGGGATCAGCCAGGAGCAGATACAGACCTTGCGGCGCGAGGTGCACCGCTACGGCGCGGTCTTCCAGTACGGCACCCAGCAGCGCTCGATGGCCCACGTCCGGCACGGCTGCGAATTGGTGCGCAACGGCCGCGTGGGCAAGCTGAAGGAAGTGAACGTGACGGCGCCGAGCTACGGTTACGAGGGCGGGTCGCTGATCCCGGAGCCGGTTCCGGCGGACCTGGATTACGACATGTGGCTGGGTCCGGCGCCGTGGAGTCCCTATACGAAGGACCGTTGCACCTGCTGGGGTTCCTACTGGGTCCTGGACAATGCGCACGGCTTCATTGCCGGCTGGGGCGCGCACCCGCTGACCGACATGGTCTGGGGATTGGGCGACGACGTGATGACCGCCGTGCCCGTCGAGTACGAAGGCACGGGCAAGTGCGGCGCGGGACTGTTCAACGCGCCTTATCATTGGGACATCCGCGGCAAGTTCGCCACTGGAGTGAATTTCCATTTCACGCCGGGCGGCGACAACGTGACCTTCGTGGGCGAGCGCGGCCTCGTCAGCATCAGCCGGGGCGGCCTGCGCACCGAGCCTGAAGCGCTGGCGCGTGAGCCGATTGGGTCCTCGGAAATCCGGCTCTATGAGAGCCGCAGCCACATGGGCAATTTCCTGGAGTGCGTCAAGAGCCGGCGTCAGACCGTGGCGCACGTGGATGTCGCGGTCATGTCCGACACCATCTGCCAGCTCAGCATGATCGCCATCTTCACCGGCCGCAAAATCCGCTGGGACCCGCAGCGCGAAACGATCAGCGATGACCCCGGCGCCAGCCACATGCTGTGCCGGACCATGCGCGCGCCGTGGAGCCTGTGAGGGCTGCGGCCGGAAGAGGAGGAGCGCAAGGGGGACAGTGCCAACCGACCTCAAGAGGAGTTCGTGCGCGTCCCAGAGAGTTTCGGGGACGTTCACGAAACGAGTTAAGAGTTATTGCGGCGCAGTTGCCGCCGCGAAAAGGGTGCATGTCAGTAAATGCGTGGCCCAGAGCGTACCGCGGGCGTCCCGCCCGCCTTCGTCCTCGCGCCCTGCCAGCCTGCCACGAGCGGGCGGGACGCCCGCGGTACATTTGCTGA
>JBEKKG010001064.1:0-2818 GCA_050010835.1 Planctomycetota bacterium | reverse complement strand
AAATGATTGGCAGACTGAAAAAAGTGCCCCGGCGCATCAAGGGCCAGCCGGCCGTGGAGAAGATTTTCAGGAAATGCCAGGAGCGCTGACATGAACTACTCACCACAGCAACACGAGGACAGGGAGACACGGAGACACGTCTCCCCGCGTCTCTGCGTCTCCGCATCTCCGTGTTTCTGTGTCTTTGTGGTGAATGGGTTGGGTTGACAAATGAGCATGCGGATCGCCTATTTCCCGGGTTGCGCGCTGGAAGGCACAGCGCAGGACTACGCGCTGTCCCTGGAAGCCATCGCCCCGAAATTGGGCTTGCAGCTTGAGGAACTGGAGGACTGGAACTGTTGCGGCGCCACCGCGGCCCACAACCTCAACCACAAGCTTTCCCTCGCGCTGCCGGCCCGCATTCTGGCGCTGGCTGAGCGGGGCGGGTATGAGAGCCTGGTCGCGCCCTGCGCGGCCTGTTCCCACCGCCTCATCACCACGGCGCATGTGCTCGAAGCCCGGAAGGAACTGCGCCAGGAAATCGCCGGCGTCATCGAATTGCCCTACGCAGGCACCGTGCGGGTGAAGAACATATTGCAGGTGCTGCAGGAGCTGGGCGTGGAAAACATTGTGGCGGCCTGTACGCGCAAACTCACCGGACTGAAGATCGCGTCCTACTATGGTTGCCTGCTGGTGCGTCCGCCGAAGGTTGTGAAATTCGACGACCCCGAGGCGCCGCAAAGCATGGATCGGATCATCAGGGCGCTCGGCGGCACGCCCGTGGATTGGGGCTTGAAGACTGAGTGCTGCGGCGGCGGCTTCTCGATGAGCCGCACCGACCTGGTTTGCAAGCTGGTGCGCGAGCTGCTGGACAACGCCGCTTCCGAGGGTGCGGAAGCCTTCGCTGTGGCCTGCCCCATGTGCCAGTCCAATCTGGACCTGCGGCAGCAGAGCGTCAATCAGCGTTACGGCACCCAATTCAAACTGCCGGCGCTGTACATCACGCAATGGATCGGCTTGTGCCTGGGTTTGTCGGAACGGGAACTGGGGATTGACCAGCACTTCGTGGACGCGCACGAGGTGGTGGGGAAGGCGTTCGCTCCGCCCCTCACCCTCCCCTCTCCCCAGGGGGGAGAGGGTGGGGTGAGGGGGGCGCAGAAGGCGCCTGCAGCAGCGGCATTGGCGGGAAAGGCGTAGGCGGGATGGCGCGCATAGGCGTTTTCGTTTGCCACTGTGGCGAGAACATTGGCCGCACTGTTGATTGTGCGGCGGTGGCTGCGGCGTTGGCCAAGTTCCCCGGCGTGGCCCACGCCGTGGACTACCGCTATATGTGCTCGGACCCCGGGCAGAACATGGTCCGCCAGGCGATCAAGGAGAAGAAGCTCACGGGCGTCGTGGTCGCGGCCTGCTCGCCGCGCATGCATGAGCCCACCTTCCGGCGCGCCACGGCGGAGTCGGGCCTCAATCCGTTCTTGTGCGAGATGGCCAACATCCGCGAGCATTGTTCCTGGGTGCATGAGGACCGGGCCGCGGCCACACGCAAAGCCATAGACCTGGTGCGCGTGATCGTGGAAAAGGTCAAGCGCAACCAGCCGCTGCTGCCGGTCCGCGTGCCGGTCACGCGGCGCGCTCTGGTGGTCGGCGGCGGCATCGCCGGCATTCAGGCGGCGCTGGACATCGCCAACGGCGGGCATGAAGTGGTCCTGGTGGAGAAAGAGCCTTCCGTCGGCGGCCACATGGCCCAGCTTTCGGAAACCTTCCCCACGCTGGACTGCTCGCAGTGCATCCTCACTCCGCGCATGGTGGAAGTGGCCCAGCACCCCCGCATCAAGCTCTATGCGTACTCCGAAGTGGACTCGGTCAAAGGCTTCATCGGCAATTTCGAGGCCAGCATCCGGCGCAAGGCCACGTCGGTCAACAACGCGCTGTGCACGGGCTGCGGCGCTTGCCAGGTGGCCTGTCCGATGGGGAAGGTCCCGAGCGAGTTCAACCGCGGATTGGGCACGCGCAAGGCGATTTACTCGCCCTTCCCGCAGGCCGTCCCGAACAAGCCGGTGATAGATCAGGCCAATTGCATGCGCTACAAGGCCGCGGCCAAGAAGGGGATTCCGCCCGTGGAGTCCACCGTCTGCGGCAAGTGCCAGCAGGCCTGTCCCATCCAGCCCAAGAAGGCCGTGGATTTCGCGCTCTGCAAAGACACTTTCGTGACTGAGAAAATCGGCGCCATTGTCGTGGCCAGCGGTTTCGATCTGCTGCCCTTGGCGCGGTTCGGCGAGTACGGCTACGGCAAGTACGCGGACGTGATTGACGGCTTGCAGTTCGAGCGCCTGGCCAGCGCTTCCGGGCCGACGCAGGGCGCGATCAAGCGGCCCTCAGACGGCAAGGAACCGAAAGAAGTCGTCTTCATCCAGTGCGCGGGCTCGCGCGACAACGCCAAGGGCTGCGCGTATTGCTCGAAGATCTGCTGCATGTACACCGCCAAGCACACCATGCTCTACAAGCACAAAGTCCATGACGGCAAGGCTACTGTCTTCTACATGGACGTGCGCGCGGGCGGCAAGAACTACGATGAGTTCTGGCGCCGGGCCGTGGAAGAGGACGGCGCGCTGTACCTGCGCGGGCGCGTTTCCAAGGTCTTCAGAAAGCACGACGGGAAGCTGGTCGTGAAGGGCGTGGACACGCTGAGCGGCGAATTGATCGAGATTCATGCGGACCTGGTGGTGCTGGCCACGGCTATGGTCGCGCAGCCGGGCGCCGAGCAACTCGCGCAGCGCCTGAACATCGGTTACGACATGCACAAGTTTTTCTCCGAAGCGCACCCCAAGCTGCGGCCGGTGGA
>JBEKKG010001063.1:0-2825 GCA_050010835.1 Planctomycetota bacterium | reverse complement strand
TGGACTTCATGCCGGAAGAGCAGCGCGAGGAAGCCCAAAGACAGACGAAGGCGGCGCTGAAGGAGAAGGCCGAGAGCCTCGCGGCTCAAGGTGACGCCCTCGGCCTGGCAAGCCGCTGGCAAGAGGCGGACGCCCGCTACCGTGAATCTTACGATCTTCTCAAGCAACTCGGCCTGCCGACCACGGCGCCGGACTTGGGGCTGCTGGACCGCTACCGATATGCTCCCGTGGCCCTGCACTCTTTCCACAAGCACGATAGTCCTGTGAACTGCGCGGCGATTTCGTGGGACGGACGCACGGCAATCTCAGGCTGCGGTTCTGTGCTCTATGTCTGGGACGTTATGACCGGGCGTGAGCTGCGGCAGCTCAAAGGACACACTGAACAGGTGAACAGCGTGGCAATGTCGAAGGATGGGCGCCTGGCGCTCTCTGGTAGCAGCGACAAAACGGTCAGGCTCTGGGATGTGAACACGGGAGAGCAGTCCAAACTTATGGCGGGAGCACCGTACGCTGTTTGGAGCGTGGCTTTGTCGTCTGACGGCAAAGTGGCCATAGCTGGATGCGGGCTATGGGACGAGAAGAAGGAGAAGGGCGTTCTGAAGGTTTGGGATGCCGGCGAAGGCGAGGAACTTCTCTCGATTAACCACCAGGCAACAATTAACAGCGTGGCGTTATCGCCAGACGGCAAAATGGTTGCGTCGGGCACGATAGAACCAGACCGGCGACTTCATATCTGGGATATGGCTACGGGGAAAGAGGTAATGGTACGGGATTGTGGAAGCCGTGTCTACAGTGTAGCGTTTTCGCCAGACGGGAATGCTGCAGTGGCGGCTACAGCCAACGGTAATGTCCACTTCGTAGACTTGAGCGGCAAGACGGCCAAACCGATAGGAAATAGGCAGCCGAGCAGTGTCAAAATCGTCGCCTTCACCCCGAATGGAAAAGCCCTGTTCATCGCCGGGGAAGACGCAGTACCCAGATGTCTGGATGTTTCCTCGGGGCAGACAACACGTTGGTTCTTTGGACACTCCAGGGGCATCAGGGATGTCAGCGTCTCCGGCGATGGGCGAATCAGCTTGTCGTCTGGGGAAGACGGAACGGTAAGGCTGTGGCCACTGGGCGAAGGCCGGGAAGCGCGCCTGCTGCATGGCTACAACACCGGGGCAGGACAGGTTGAATTGTCCCCTGATGGACTGGTTGCGGCTAACATTTCTGACCACGAGATGGCTTGTGTGTGGGATGTCGCAACCGGCAGGCGGCTGCGCATACTTTCCGGTGCGCACGCTTTTTGCCGGCCGGCATTCGCACCCGACGGCAGAAGAGTTGCCTTTGCGACCAGAACGTGCCCTGTCCACGTTGCAGATCTGGCCGCCGGAGGCCGTGTAATCCATCTTCCCCTCCTTAGTTTGGGATGGGCAATTGTGTTCTCCACGGACGGCAAGACCATCGTCACGGCGGATTCGAGTGGGTTGGCCCGTCTATGGGATTCTGACACTGGAAGAAAAACTGGCACGCTAAAGTATCCCGGAACGGACTCCAGCTTGGCCTTGACCCCTGATGGGAAGACTGTGTTAAGCAAGACGAGCTACGGAGTATTGAAGCTTTGGGACTTGGAGAAGTTGCATGAAATATGGTCGTTTAGAGATGGCGAAGCCAAATGGGGATCGTTGGCAATATCGCCTGATGGAACCCTCGCGCTGTCCGGCAACGTTGACAAGACGGTGTCTCTGCTGGATCTGGCGTCAGGCAAGCGGATACGTTCCTTTACGGGACACACTAACCTTGTTCAAGGCGTGGCCTTTTCTCCGGATGGTTCTCTCGCCGCTTCGGCAAGCTGGGACCAGACACTCAGAATGTGGGATGTCACAACTGGCCGCGAGATCCACTCATTCACTGGGCATACCGATGGCGTGAACGGGGTGGAGTTTGCTCCTGACGGCACAACTTTGGCTTCGGCGAGCTTCGATAACACGATCCGCTTCTGGGACCTCGCCTGTGCCCAGCGCTACCGCGACTTCCTGCCGCGCGTGGACAAGGCCATCGCCACGCTCCAGGACAAGCCGGACGACGCCGAGTCGCTGAAGTGCTTGGGAGAGTGGTACTACTACCGTGGGCTGCCGGACTGGGGTGCGGAACTGCTGGAGCGTGCCCGCGCCAACGGCGCGACCGTTGAGGCCCTGGCCCTGGCCCGCTGTTACTGGGAAAGAGGCAACGTACAATCCACAATACGGGAGTTTAAGCGGGCCTTGGAGCAAAAGGAGGCCCCGGAGTACTATCTGAGATTGTGCCTGGAGGCCGTGGACAGCCAGGGAAAGTGAGGGGGCAACTTCCCGTAATTCAGACCGAGGCCAAAACAACAACCCGTGAGTGAACGCCCCGCCGTGGGCCTCATTTGATCTTGCCCCCTCACCGCCAACGGATGGCCGGGGCGGGCCTCAGCAAAGGCCGTACTGAGGTGGAATTGGAACCACGGGCGCTTCTGCGGCGCGTCGCTCATGGGCGGCGCTCCCCGCGGCGGATGCGGCGTTCGAGGATAATCGCGATCAGGGCGAAAGTGCCCAGCGCAAGCGCCATATCCACCAGAATCGCGCCACCTCCAAACGGCAGCAGCCAGCCGCTGGAGTACATGTAATTATGTGTCTCGACGGCTTGGAGTCTCTCACCATTAGCGGCCGGGAAGATTCCGCTGCGAAGGACCTCATCCGCTTCGACGGCGGTGATGGTGCCAAGTTGCCGGAAACCGGTCCGGAAGCGGAATGGCCACCCGAACGATCTCGTGCGAATTACCTGATAGGAAGCTGGCCCGCCCATGAATACTTCCGCCT
>JBEKKG010001062.1:0-2827 GCA_050010835.1 Planctomycetota bacterium | reverse complement strand
AAATCGGCACTGCGCGGGCCCCGGTCGTCGGGTCCGGCGTCTGGCCGGCGTGCAACGCCAGTGTGCTGATGTTTTTCTTCGATGAATCACTCATAAGCCGTTAATGATGGCCGGTTTTCCTTGGGAATCAAGCGATTATCGGCAGTCCACAGTCCACAGGGCGCAATCGCGAGATGACGGTGAGTTTTTAGGTCGCCGGAAGATTTTTTCATTTTTTGCGGGACTTCCTTTCGCCTGTTTGGTAACACCCTGGCATGCAAACGAAAGTGGCTTGTCAGGGTCGCCGCCTGAACGGCTCCCAAGTCGCTTGGCTACGGGAGTGGATTGGGCTGCACGCGGAGTGGAGCCGGAAGCGATTGTCCCGGGAGCTCTGTGAGCATTGGGACTGGCGCAATGGTCGGGGACGGCTCAAGGACTTTGCGGCCCGCAGTTTTCTGGAAAAGCTCGAAGCGCGGGGGTTAGTCGTTCTGCCTGCGCTGCAATTGCTGCGGCGTCATCCGCGGCCCAAGGCGGCACACCAACCAGAGGTGAGTTGGCCGATCGAGCCGGTGGAGGCTCCTTTGGGCCAATTGCAACCCTTAGCTTGGCTCCAACCAGCGGTGGGCAGTGTGGAGGCAGGCCGCTTCGCCGCGTACTTGGGGCATTATCATTATCTGGGATTCCGACTCGTCGGGGAAAACCTGGGGTATTTGGTGCAAGATCGACAAGGGCGCGATTTGGCTTGTCTGCTGTTCGGCGCGGCGGCGTGGCGTGCGGCGGCGCGCGATAAGCTTCTGGACTGGGATGAGAGCCAGAAGGCTGTGGGTTTGTCCTGGGTGGCCAACAACACCCGTTTTTTGGTGCTGCCTTGGATAAAGGTGCGCGGGCTGGCCAGCCATTTGTTAAGCCGGGCCGTTGGTCGGCTGAGCGGGGACTGGCAACTCAAATACGGTCACCCGCTTCATCTGCTGGAAAGTTTTGTTGACCGCACGCGCTTCCGGGGCACCTGCTACCGGGCCGCCAATTGGCAGTGCGTGGGGCAAACCCGGGGACGAGGCCGCCAGGGTCGAGACCATCAGCGCCTGACCGCCACGGTGAAGGACATTTACCTTTATCCATTGCACCGGCAGTTTCGCCAAAAGCTCCTGGAGCCAACATGAGCGTGCCTGGCCATTCGCTTCTGGAGTTGGAACAGGCCGCCGCCGAGCAAGGGCGCCGCTACGGCTGTGAGCAGCTACGCCAGCAACTCCAAGCCATCGCCGATGAGCAAGGCGCCCTGTGCCCCAGTTCCGGGGAGCGCTTGCAGGACGCCCGCTTCCGATCTTTGCCCCTAATCACCACGCTGGGGCGACTGAGCGTCCGGGCGCGTTACGGCTACCATCGGTCCGCCCAGAGATGGATGTTCGCGGTGCAAGACCTCTGGAACCTCAACTCACGACAAGAACTCAGTCCACACCTCCAAGAGCTGGGGCGTGAAGATCGCCGCCACTACCATTCGCAAGCACGTGCAGATTTTGGGCGCCCAAGCCCACCGCCAACAGGAGCGGCGCACCCAACGGGCGCTGGATGTGCCTACGCGCCCAGAGGTGCTGCGAGAGGCTCAAGCCCGGGCACCTAACGCTCTGAAGGTCTTTAGTCTGGTCATCATGATGGATGCCTGGAAAGGACGGGAGCGCGGCCCAGACTGGGGCCTGCTTCCCGCTACGGCCCCCGCTGAGCGGGTCGAGTGGCGCGATTTGAAGGTGGCGGTCATCTACCGGTTGGATCAGGTCGTGGAAAAGCCACCCGCCAACACGGACCCGGCCACGCGCCCCCGGCGACAGATCTTGGAAAAGTTCTGGGTGGCCACCCCCTCAGGCACCAAACCCGAAGAGTTCGGCCGCCAAGTGCATGCCCAGGCCTTGCGCCGGGGCATGGCTCAGGCCCGCTACGTGTTTGTCGTCAGCGATGGGGCGGTGTGGATTTGGAACATCGTCGAGGATCGCTTCGTGGGGGCCATCCAGGAACTGGACTTTTACCACGCCTCCGAGCACCTTTGGGATGTCGCCCGTGATTTCTATCCCGACCCGGCTCAAGCTCGGCAATGGGTCGAGCCGCTGCTCCATCAGTTGCGTCATGGCCAGGAGGAGCAAGTGGTCAAAACCTTGGAAGGCTTGCCCGAAGAAGCCCGCAAATTCGAGCGCCTGCTCAGCGACCTGATCGAGACGGAAATCCAATATTTCCAAACCAACCGCGATCGCCTCCACTACCAGGACAATACTACCAAAGGCTTCCCGGCGGGTTCCGGCGCCGTCGAATCCCTCTGCTCGCAGTTTGAGGATCGCTTCAAACGCACCGGGCAATTCTGGAAATGCCAATCCATGGGTGCCCTTCAGGCGTTGAAAGTGGCACGCCAAAATGGCGACTGGGCAGAACTTTGTTCCTCCACTTCGGCTAACGCAGCCGACAGCTTGTCGGCTGCTCGATCCCCAGTACCCATCAAAAACTGATAGCTTCTCTCGTGATTCGCTCAGGAACCACCGTCATCTCGCGATTGCGCCCAGCAGATCTGAGGGTTTGCACAGGGCGCTTGCGCGGTCGTCGGAGATTTGACAGACTGGGGCGATGATTCTCGCAGGCGATATCGGGGGCACTTCGACGCGGTTGGCGTTCTACTTCGCAGACGAGTGCCACAAATACATCGTCAGCGGGTCGTCCACGGCCGGGGATCCCTATTTCATGAACCTTTCCCGGTCCAATAATGTGGTCAATATCTGCGCGACGCAGAGTTATGCGTGGATCGTCGAGGTGATCGGTCGGCAAGTACAGGTTCTTCAGCTCCTTCTTGACCGCCTTGAGCCGCTCGATC
>JBEKKG010001061.1:0-2831 GCA_050010835.1 Planctomycetota bacterium | reverse complement strand
GCCGGTCCTGAGGCACTGGGAGATGAGATTCAGCAGCGTGGTCTTGCCGGTGCCGTTTTTGCCCAGGAGAACGTTGAGCTTGTCGTCGAAGCGCAGCTCGACTCCCGGGACAAAGTTCTGGAACTTATGAATCTTGAGACGCTTGAGCTTGACCATGTCCCCCCGCCTTCGGCGCACGGCATGATGCCACGCCCCGTCTTGCTTTCAAGGCCGAGGGCTCAACTGGGGCTGCGGGTTATCCGAATCCGCTCGCCACGGACTGTTACGACAAGATGCTCCCAATCCTGCCCCTCACACTTCTGTAGAACCTGCTGCATCGAGCGGATGCGTTCTGGCACAGGCACATCCGGAAGCCGGACCAGGCCACAATGAGGCGCGTGCTCCAGGAAAATGAATTGGCCAAAGTCTTTGTCAATGGTTACGAGCACACCATGAAGGGAGGCCGCCAATTGCAGGATAGACCTGTCACCAGGGTCTCTTCCCAACTCTCTTGCTTCCGTGACATCGTGGCCCTGTGTGCGCAGCCAGACGGCGAGTTTGTGGCCCGCACAGCGGTCTACCAGGAACCTCATGAGCCGGCAACCTGCACTGCCGCCAGGGAATCTTCCGCAATAACTGCGTGCGCGTAGGCCAGGCAGGCCCTGATGTCCTCGCGCTCAAGTTCAGGGTAGTCTTCCAGTATCGCCTCATAGCTCTGGTCCTGCGCCAAGAGGCTGAGTATCAGTTCGACAGAGATACGCATGCCCCGGATGATCGGCTTGCCACCGAAAATCTCTGGGTCCGCGCCTATACGCTTTAGAAGCTTCGTATCAGCCATCTCATTTCCCTCTCGTCACACATTATACCATGCCCAACGCCGGACTGTCGAGGTCAGCGGCACCCCAGTATTTCCCCGCAATTCCGCAGCAATATCCGTTCCGCCAACTCCAGCGCGCTGTCCACGGTCAGGGGTTCGAGCGTGGCGGGCCCGCCGATGCGGCCTTCTTCGATGCGCTCGGCCAGCACCAGCGCCAGTTGCAGGCGGTAGGTGTTGAATTTGGGCAGGGTGAACTCCAGCGAATAACCGTCGGAATGGAAAGCGACGAACTTGTTGCGCGGCAGCACGTCCAGGCGCCGGCGCAGCTCGCGGCGGATGTCCACGGGATTGTTCGAGTACCACCAGTGGCTCATCGGGTAGACGTTGTGCCGGATCCAGCCCGCGGTGGCCAGTTCCAGCCCCACGGTGTCGCTGACCACCATCACGGGGAAGCGCACATCCGGATACCGGTTGAAGAGCCGGTCGTAGCCGCGCAAATGGGCGTCGCAGCGGAACTGGTCCTGGCCCGAAGGCACGCCGTGCTCGTAGACGCCGCGGTCGGCGCCGATCATCAGGCAGAAAGGCGTGTTGACGCGGCGGCACTGCCTGGCCAGTTCGTCCAGCGCGAACGCGGCCCACGTCTGCCGCGCCTGCGCGTCCAGAGTTGCGCCGCCGGCGATGCGCTGCAGCAGGTCAGCGGCGGTAGACTCGGGCACTTCGGAGGCGGTAAAGTTCGGGGGCAGCCCCAGGGCCGCGTAGGCCATCTTCCAGCGGCGGAAACTGTCGAAGACGCGGGCCACGGCCGCGCGCCAGGCGGACAGACTTTCGCCCGACTTGACGCCGAAGGCCGCGTCCAGCCGCGCGAGGGACTTCGCTGTGTCCGCGTAGAACACCAGATCGTCCGTGCGCAAGCCGGGCACGAGGCGAGCGTCCTTAAGTTCGGACAGGTCCTCGTCGAACTGGTTGGTCAGCACCACGTACTGGATGTTGGAGCGCTGCCACACGCGCTGCGCGTAAGACTTGTCCTGGATGGCTTTTTGCGCGCGGCGGATGACCTCCGGCTTGGGCTTGGCGAACCAGTCTTTGCGCCGGATGTCGAAGAACACCTCGCTGATGCCCATCATCCAGTCGAACTGCACCGTCCCGCGCAGCTCGGGCAGATGCGGCCAGACGTATTCGAGGCGCGCGTCCGGGTCGTGCGGCAAAGGCACGGGCTGGCCCCGTGCGCTGTTGCTCAGTTCCGTGTAGTAATGGTAGCCGAGCAGCTCGCCGAGGTGCAAGGCCACGGGCTGGTGCGCCCGCACGTGGGTGTGCGGGTCAATGATGGGCAGCTTGTGCAGTTCGCGAAGAAGCCGCTTGACGAGCGCCGCGTTCATGGCCTTCAGACCTGCGCTTTCAGCTCGTCCAGCGGAATGACATGCACGCGCTTGGCGGCTGTCGCCTCAAAGCGCACGACGCCTTCCGCCAAGGCATACAGGGTATAATCGCGCCCCTGGCCGACGTTGCGCCCGGCCCTGAACTTGGTGCCGCGCTGCCGGATGATTATGTTCCCCGGGATGACGTGCTCGCCACCGTAGCACTTCACACCCAGGAATTTCGAGCGGCTCTCGCGCCCGTTCTTCGATGAGCCTTGACCTTGCTTATGTGCCATGACCGTCAGGCCTTTCCCTTGCCAAGCAAAAAGGCGAACCTGCGGTTCGCCGTGAATCTCCCCAATATAGCCGCTCCGGCAGCGGTTTCAAGAGGCATTTCTCACCGCACCAGTTCCAGCAGCGGCTCAATGTTCTTCCGGATGTCGAACTCCCACTCCACGAGTTCCCGCGCGCTGCGCGTTTTTCTGGACGCTGCGCGCGGCGAGTCCAGGAAGGCCGCCAGTTCCCCTGCCAGGGCCGCGGGATCGTTTTGCGGCACGAGGGTGCCGGTCTGCGGCGTCAGGATTTCACCCAGGGCGCCGGCGTCCGTGCCCAGGACCGGCGCGCCCAGGGCGAACGCCTCCAGGACCACGTTGGGAACGCCGTCCGCGTCGCCATCGCCG